>NZ_JBSZCP010000020.1:0-19692 GCF_054166785.1 Cyanobacterium sp. | reverse complement strand
TATTATCATAGTTACTTTTTGTTCTGGTTAACTAGAACGTTTTTTGATATTTTTCATTGTAGTAGTGGTTTAACTCAAACCGCTATTATTTTTATAGATGCCCTATCGGGCGTTTCGTTAGTCTGGTCGCCATTCATCCCTTACCTTTAGAAGGAGGGCTATTCTGACGACTATTTAGATAAATATTAAACAAGGGGTTTAAACCCCTTGCCCCATCACCCTGATTTTTAACCTAATCGCTGACACCTACTCAATCTCTTCCATCAAAAGGTGTAGTATCCCCAGACCAATTAAAATTACTAATACGGAAGTTTATCGAGCCAATTTCGAGGATTGGGTTATACCGTAGTAAGATTCCATAGGCACGGCGACTATATTCGAGAATATAATCGGTACTAATAGATTCATCGGTATCCAGGTTAATAAAGGTTTGAAACCCAGCCCTCACAGGGCCGTATATCTGTTGATTTATCCCCAGAGATAATACACGATCATCGCTGAAACGGTCAAAAAGAAATGGGGAATTACTGTTGGATAAACTTTGGCTATAGGTAACATTAAATCCAGTGTAATCGAAGGTTTTGCGAGAAAAGTTGCCAAATTGTCCTTGCAATCCCACACTTCCTGTCAATGAACCCTGTGTATCTCCATTACTATAATAGTTGCCAACGGCGGTGACACCATTGGTAATAGCCACAAAAGGGGTTACGGGTACGGGGGTATATCTCAAGCCTTCGTTGGGGGTTGGGGGTAAAGGTTCACCCCTCCAGAGGACAATATTACCGTTGATGAGGGCGGCGGCTTGGGTGCGAGTAAGGTTGATTTCGTTGTCAGTGCGATCGCCATTACCCAATAATTCTGCCCTATCGGTATTAGCCGTAATATTTTGAATAGAACCTTGATAAACTAAACCATAACCGCTGTTACCCAAAGGAATATTTGGAGAAGTGATAATCGCCCCAATACTTCTTTCCACCGTTTGGAAACCTAATGAGCCATTGAAAAATCTTTCTCTGCTGGTAAATTCTCCTGTTAAACGGTGGGGGTTGGTCAAATCCCCTAGTTTATGGTTGAGGGTAATATTAGCCCGAAGACGATCATTAAAGTTTTTTAGGTCTAATCCTGTTAATCTAGTGGTAGAAATAAGCTCAGTGCGATCGCTCAGGGTAGCATCTAATTTAACCACCAAGCCAAAACTAGAAGGATTAGTTAAACCCCCATTATCTTCAGGATTCGGAATATTTCGATCCTCAATGGAGTCAGGTAACAAAGCCCTTTGCACCAAGAATTGAGGAGTAATACTCAGAACAATATCATTTTCATCGTAAAGGTTAAAATCCCTTTCAACAAAAAAACCTCCTAAATCTTCCCCATCAAAACCTGCGGAAAATAGAAAAGGACGACGACGACGAGAACTAAAAGTAAACTGACTGAAAAATAAAGGTAAAGATAAAGTTTGATCTAAAACCACCCTAGCATTATCCGCACTCAAATCGTCTCGAAAAGGACTGATATTCGTTAATCTTGCCTCACTAGCCCTAATTTCCAAATCTGGAGGGGAAAAAGGGTCATTTGTTACCCTAATATTAAAAGCCGTCCAATCTCGACCATCAAACTCAACTCTCTCGGCTTCAAATCTGAGGCGGGTAATTCTGTCATTTTCATTACTAGCAGGAATCCCCAATCTACTTTGTAGCGCATCTAAATCTCGATCACTCCCTAAAATAAGACTTAAAGAGCCGCTGGACTGTACTTGATTAATGGGTTGATTGGCCCTAATTTGTCCCGAAAAAGGCGCGGAAGGATTAATAAACGAAGTATCTCCTATACTTACATCTTCCTCAAGGCTGGGTTGAAAAATTGTACCCCTAGCGTTGCGGATAGTACCTTCATTTTGAACAAAAAAGTACTCGAAGCGATCGCCCCTTAAAATTTGTTCTCCCCTTTCCAAAGAAACATTACCCTCCGCCACAGCAATTCTAGTATCAAGATTTATGGAAACTTGATCCGCACTCAAAACCCCATTAGCAAGACGAATAACCACATTTCCCCTCGCAATAACGACATTATCTTGATCTAAAAACTCCTGTTCATCGGCTAAAATTTCCACCACATTAGCCAAATCATCGCTAATAATAGTGTCATTGGATGCCTCCGTTTCTTGGGCAACCTCAAAAGAATCGGAATTTTTCTCAAAATCAAACTGATGCCTTAGCCCATCCCGTTGAGTAGTAATCAATCGTACCGTTTCACCATCAATAATATCTAGCCGTTGAGAATGATTCTGGGTGCTTTGGCTGACTATAGATGGAGAAGATACCCCAGTGGGTAGGTTTTGAAAAGGTAAATGATCGAGATCGTATTGTAAATTTTCAGAGAATGGAGAGATTTCCAGATTATCCTCCATAATGTCCATGGTTTCTTGGATAACGGGGTCATTGTTGATGTTTATCAACTCTTCTTGCAAATTAACATTAACAGGGGAAAAGGCAACGAGGGGAGGAGTAAACATCGGAATCATCTTGGTTAATTTTCCACTAAATTTTCGTGAGAGTAAGCCATGGGCATTAATACTTTTAGCCCAAAATTTCAAGTTATCAAAAACTATGCTAAATCATTAATGGACGTTTTTTGAACTTTGTTTAGTTCCCACTTTTAACCCCTGATTCTGCCACAAAGGTTTTCCGCAAATAATCTTAACATTTCTTGGATAACAAATAGGTCTAATGATAAGCTGAGTGTTGCACTAAAATTTGAGATAAAAAATATATATCTAATGAGCGATTTACCTCTTTTATTAAGGGTTGCAAGGGGAGAAAATGGCGATCGCCCCCCCGTATGGATGATGCGTCAAGCGGGACGTTATATGAAAGTATATAGAGATTTAAGAGATAAATATCCCAGTTTTCGGGAACGCTCAGAAAATCCAGACCTAGCCATCGAAATCTCCCTACAACCTTGGAGAGCATTTCAACCCGATGGAGTAATCATGTTTTCCGACATCCTTACCCCTTTACCCGGTATGGGCATTCCCTTCGACATCGTAGAAAGCAAAGGGCCTATCATCGATCCTCCCATCCGTAGTTTAGAACAAATTGAAAAACTACATCCCCTCGATCCCGAAGAATCATTACCCTTTATTAAAACTATTTTAAAAACCCTTCGTTCCGAAGTAGGCAACAAATCCACCGTTTTAGGTTTTGTCGGCTCTCCTTGGACCCTTGCCGCCTATGCCATCGAAGGAAAAAGCTCCAAAAATTATGCCATCATCAAACGTATGGCCTTTAGTGAGCCTGAAATATTACACAAATTACTGGGCAAGATAGCCGATGCGATCGCTGTTTACGTCCGTTATCAAATCGACTGCGGAGCGCAAGTAGTACAACTATTCGACTCATGGGCAGGACAACTAAGCCCCCAAGACTACGAAACCTTTGCCCTCCCTTATCAACAAAGAGTAGTAAAACAAGTAAAAGAAACCCATCCCGACACCCCCCTAATTCTTTATATCAGCGGTAGCGCTGGGGTACTAGAAAAAATGGGACAATCAGGGGTTGACATCGTCAGTGTTGACTGGACAGTGGATATGGCAGAAGCTAGAGCCAGACTAGGAAAAGATATGAAAGTACAAGGAAATATGGATCCTGGTACCCTATTCGGTACTCCCGAATTTATCCAAGCCCGCATCCATGACACCGTCAAAAAAGCAGGAAATCAAGGACATATCATGAACCTTGGTCATGGTGTATTAGTAGGTACTCCCGAAGACAATGTCAGAGTCTTCTTTGAAACCGCCAAAAGCATCCGCTACTAATAAAACTAACCGTAGGGTGGGCATCGCCCACCATCATAAAAAAAGCCCCTCTCCCGAAAGAGAAGGGTTACTATCCATTCTCAATTCCCGTTAAACTACTTACCCATACCTAATTGTTGAGCCTTTTGATATACCTTACCTTCAGTGAGAAGAGAAGGAGCAATAACAACCTCAACCTGTTGCATTTCCTTAATATCTTTTGCCCCTAAAGTACCCATACTGGTTTTTAACGCACCAAGTAAATTGTGAGTACCATCGTCCAACTTCGCAGGACCAGTGAGAATTTCCTTAATAGTACCAGTAGTACCCACATTAATACGAGTACCACGGGGTAAAACAGGGCTAGGAGTTGCCATACCCCAATGGAAACCACGACCGGGAGCTTCCGCACTACGGGCAATGGGAGAACCAATCATCACCGCATCTGCACCACAGGCGATACATTTACAAATATCTCCCCCAGTAATGATACCTCCATCAGCAATGATAGATACATACTTACCAGTTTCCTGATAAAAATCATCCCTAGCCGCTGCACAATCTGCCACTGCTGTCGCTTGAGGAATACCTACCCCCAATACCCCACGGGAAGTACAAGCCGCCCCAGGTCCGATACCTACTAAAACTCCCGCAGCCCCAGCTTTCATAAGGTTCATGGCTACTTCATAGGTAACACAGTTGCCGAGGAATACAGGCATGGGCATTTTTTCACAAAAACCAGCCAAATCCAAAGGCTCGATGGATTCAGGGGAAAGGTGTGCCGTAGATACTACCGTAGCTTGAATAAAGACAACATCTGCTCCCGCTTCCGCCACTGCGTCGCCATAGTTTGCGGCCCCTGCGGGGGTTAAACTAACGGCTGCGATACCGCCCTTTTCTTTGATTTCAATAATTCTTTTTTTGATTAGTTCCGCTTTAACAGGCTCACTATACAATTCTTGCATTAAGCCTACAAATTCAGATTTACCAACGGAGGCAATGCGATCTAAAATAGGATTAGGATCTTCGTAACGGGTTTGGATGCCCTCAAGGTTAAGCACTCCCATGGCTCCTAATTCGGAGAGTAGCACTGCCATTTGTACATCAACAACACCATCCATGGCACTAGCGATAATGGGAATCTCTCTTTCAATACCCCCTAATTTTACTTTTGTATCTGCTAATATGGGGTCTAGGGTTCTCATTCCCGGTACTAAGGCGATTTCATCTATACCATAAGCTCGACGAGCTTTTTTTCCACGACCAATTACGATTTCCACTTTATATTTATATTTTCTGCTATAAGTTATTTGCTTAGATTATCAAATTTTGACATCTTTAGGCAAGATGGGAATAATGGCGAATTGATAATTGATAATTGATAATTGATAATGGATTATAAGGAGTTAATAAATATTATTGGTTTTCTTGTCAGTTTAGACCGCACTACGGAGCTTTAATTTTTGTAGGGTAAAGGGTTACGATATAATGGTTGGGATAAATAAATTAATAATTAATCAGGAGATATTAGACCATGACTGCTGAAAGTATGTTATTTGGTGGTGCAATTCTTTGCTTTAGCGTAGTATTAGTTGGTTTAGCTTGGGGTTTCTTACTTTTAAAAGTAACTGGAGAAGCTGAATAGTATTTGCTTTGGTTTAGTGTTAGGTTTCGTTTTATCATATAAAATAAAAAATTTTTATGAAAATTGCTATTACCGGCGCCACGGGATTTGTGGGCAAAGAGTTGGTTAAAAAACTGGCGGTAAATCACCAAATTGTTGTTCTAACCCGTAATGTTGATAAGGCAAGATCGGTTTTTCCTAGTAACTTACAGTCTAATTTAGAGTATGTCGGCTATACTCCTAAAAGTTCGGGGGACTGGCAAAAACAACTAGATGGCTGTGATGGAGTGGTAAATCTAGCGGGGGCGCCCATTGCTGAGAGATGGAGTCCTAGTTATAAGCAAGAAATTTTTGATAGTCGTCAATTAGTTACAAGGAATATTGTTGAGGGTATCAAGGCTTGTAATAGTAAACCGGCTTTTCTGATTAATGCTTCTGCCATTGGTTTTTATGGTACTAGCGAAACTGATACTTACACGGAGGTTAGCCCTGCGGGGGATGATTTTTTGGCAAAGGTGTGTGTAGCATGGGAGGAGGAAGCCCAAAAGGTAAAAGAAGCGGGTGTACGGTTAGTTATTTTCCGTTTTGGCATTGTTTTGGGTAATGAAGGGGCTTTGGCGAAGATGATTCCTCCTTTTAAAATTTTTGCAGGGGGCCCCATTGGGGAGGGAAAACAGTGGTTTTCTTGGATTCATATTGATGATTTGGTTAATTTACTATTAGAGGCGATCGCCCAGAGTAATATAGAAGGAACATTTAATGCGACAGCTCCTTATCCTGTGACGATGAATCAATTGTGTGAGACTTTAGGTAATGTCATGAATCGCCCTTCATGGTTACCTGTGCCGGGTTTTGCCTTAGAATTACTCCTTGGGGATGGTGCAAAAGTGGTATTAGAAGGACAGAAAGTATTACCTGAAAAAACCACCGAAACCATGGGCTATAACTTCCAATATGCTGATCTTAAATCCGCCCTCAAGGACATAGTTAATTAATTGTGATGGCTGAAATATTCACATCTTCACAGAAAAAAAACTGTTACCTATTAACCATTTCCCCTTCCTTATTTCCTTGAAAACTTTTTTTCAACATCTGCTCATAATTGTTGTGGCGAAAACTTGCGATCTCTGCTAAACAATGAGAAGATAAACGGTAAATTCCCTTACAATTTTTATTAAATCTAGTAAAAAAAATAATTATGGTTGTTGCAACCCAATCTATTCAAGAACTTTGCGTTAATGCTATTCGCTTTCTCTCCATCGATGGGGTAGAAAAAGCAAAATCTGGACACCCCGGTTTACCTATGGGAGCCGCTCCTATGGCTTTTGTGCTATGGGATCAGTTCATGAAGTTTAACCCTAAAAATCCTCAGTGGATTAACCGCGATCGCTTCGTACTTTCCGCAGGTCATGGTTCCATGCTTCAATATTCCCTATTACACCTCTATGGATATGATAGCGTAACCATCGAAGATATTAAACAATTCCGTCAGTGGAAATCAAGAACCCCCGGACACCCCGAGAACTTCGTCACCGCAGGGATTGAAGTTACTACTGGTCCTTTAGGGCAGGGTATTGCCAATGGTGTGGGTTTAGCCCTTGCAGAGGCTCATTTGGCCGCTAAATATAACAAACCCGATTGCACCCTCATCGATCACTACACCTACGTTATTTTGGGTGATGGTTGTAATATGGAAGGTATTTCTGGGGAAGCTGCTTCCATTGCTGGTCACTGGGGCTTAGGTAAACTCATTGCTTTATACGATGACAACCACATCTCCATCGATGGTTCCACCGACATCGCCTTTACAGAAGATGTTTCCAAGCGTTTTGAGGCCTACGGTTGGCACGTTCTCCACGTTGAAAATGGTAATAGTGATTTAGATGCCATCGCCAAGGCGATCGAAGAAGCTAAATCTGTCACCGATAAACCTACCATGATCAAAGTAACCACCACCATCGGTTACGGCTCTCCCAAAAAAGCTAATACCGCAGGGGTACACGGTGCCGCCCTAGGGGGAGACGAAGTAGAAGCAACCCGTAAAAACCTCGGTTGGAATTATGAACCCTTTGTGGTTCCCCAAGACGCTTACGATCATTTCAAAAAAGCAGGGGAAAAAGGTGCAACGGCAGAAGCCCAGTGGAATGAAACCCTAGCTACCTACAAATCTAAATATCCCACCGAAGCTGCTGAATTTGAAACCATCACCTCCGGTAAACTTCCCGAAAATTGGGCAGATTGTCTTCCTACCTACACCCCCGAAGACAAAGCCTTGGCTAGTCGTAAACACTCTGAAATCTGTTTGAATGCAATTTCTAAAGTTTTACCTCAGTTAGTAGGTGGTTCCGCAGATTTAACCCACTCCAACTTAACCCAACTAGAGGTTTCTGGAGACTTCCAAAAAGGTGCTTACGAAAACCGTAACATTCACTTTGGTGTTAGGGAACACGCCATGGGTGCTATCTGTAACGGCATTGCCCTCCATAACACTGGTTTAATTCCCTACGGTGCTACTTTCCTTGTATTCTCTGACTACATGAGAAATTCTATCCGTCTTTCTGCCCTCTCCGAAGCTCAAACCATCTGGGTAATGACCCACGATTCCATCGCTTTAGGTGAAGATGGTCCGACTCACCAACCCGTTGAACACGTTGCTTCTTTACGCTTAATTCCTGATTTAATGGTATTCCGTCCCGCTGATGGTAACGAAACTTCTGGGGCGTACAAAGTGGCGATCGAAACCAAGAAAACCCCTTCCCTCATGGCCTTAACCCGTCAAGGTTTACCAAATCTCGCAGGTTCCTCCATTGATGCCGTAGCAAAAGGTGGTTATGTGGTAGCTTGTGGTTTTCCTCCCGAAGAATTAGACCTTATCCTCATCGGTACGGGTAGCGAAGTATCTCTTTGTGTGGATGCCGCTGAAAAACTCAAAGCTGAAGGCTTAAAAGTACGTGTAGTTTCCATGCCTTGTATCGAACTATTCGACAAACAAAGCGATGAATACAAAGAATCCGTACTACCTAAAGCCATTAAAAAACGTGTTTCCGTTGAAGCTGGTACAACCTTTGGTTGGGAACGTTTTGTTGGTGATGAGGGCGTTTGTATTGGTATTAACACCTATGGTGCCTCTGCCCCCGGTGGAGTTGTCATGGAAAAATTTGGTTTCACCGTGGATAACGTTGTTGCTAAAGCAAAATCTATCCTTGGTTAATTTTTTGTTAATTAATTAAAATTTTTCAGTCACTAAGAGCAAAATTGACTATCATAAGTCAAAAGCCCTTGGTGGCTTTTTTGTTGATAATAAATATGACTTAATAATGGTTGATAAAAAAAAGATTGCAGTGTATGCTCCTTATTTTGCAGGGGGGGGAGCGGAAGCAGTGGAGCTAGGAATAGTAGATGCGTTACAAGATGACTATGAAATAACTTTATTTACTTTTGTTGATGTAAATATTGATAAGCTAAATAAATTTTATAGTACTAATATTAGTAAAAACAATATAAAAATTAACTATATTCTCTCTCAACCCTTATCTAAATTAGTTAGTTATTTATCCTCTAATAACAAGTTTTTTAGGTCTTTTATTCTTCATTCTGTCATCGCAAAAATGAGGTATGAAAAAGATAATTATGATCTTTTAATTTCGGCATATAACGGAGTTGATTTAGGAAAAAAAGGTATTCAATATTTACACTGGGTTAAAGTAGTGGACGGACAAAGTAACTATTGGACAAAAATATTCAATTTTTCCCAAGATAAAATTAAAGAAAATATTACCATTACTAACTCTCACTTTACAGCAGAAGCTGTACAAAAAGTATATGGCTTAAATTCACAGGTTATTTATCCCTGTGTCATGCTTGAGGGCTCTCAAATTCCTTGGGAGGAAAAGGAAAATGCTTTTATCTGTAGCGGACGCTTAGTAATGGAAAAAGCTCCCCATCGCGCTTTAAATATGCTCAAAGAAGTAAGGAAAAGAGGTTTTGATATAAAGTTATATTTGACGGGGGGGACAAGTGGTGTTTATAAAAGTAAGTATTATCGTTTTTTAAAGAAAGTAGTTAGGGAAAATAATGATTGGGTCACTTTATGTGAAAATTTAAGTTATCAGGAGTACACCCAAGTTTTAAATAAATGTAAATATGGAGTTCATTTTAAATTTGAACCTTTTGGCATTTCTGTGGCAGAGATGATGAAAGCTGGGGCAATTCCTTTTGTTAAAAATAGGGGCGGACAAATGGAAATTGTTGGTTTAGATAATACAGAGTTATTTTTTGAGAAGGAAAAAGACGGTGTAGAAAAAATTATTAATATTCTAAAAAACGAGGAAAAACAGAAAAAGTTAAAAAATATCTTAAATAATCGTCAAGATCTATTTTCCCAAACAAAATTTTACCAAGAAATGAAGAAAGTTGTGGATAATTTTTTGTTAATTTAGTTTAGATTTGTGATAAGACAAGTTGAAAATTTTCAATTGAGATATAACCATATCTAAAAGCATAGTTAAACTAGCTGTACTGGACTATGAATGTCAAAATAATTTTTTTATCACTGTACTTTAGATAAATGAAATTATCTAAGATAAAATTTTTAAAATTTGTTACATTTGTTTATAGAGAATAAATTTTATTTTTGTTTTTTGTCTGATATTTTTGTAATAGAATATTTTTATGAAGTTACTTTTTTTTGTTCCATATAGTCGTCCCGGTGGTGTGGAAAGGGTTATTATTTCTTTGGTAAAGGAGTTTGCTACACAAATTGATCAAGTTATTTTGGTAACGTCTCCTCAACTCTTGAAACATTTTCAAGAGCAAATTTCTGATAATGATAAGATTATTTATCAGCCTTTTACTTTAATCAATTCTTCCTATAAAAATAAGTTATTAGGTTTAATTAATAAATTTAATATATTTGCGAAAAAATTTAACTTACATTTTTTTAGTTCTCTGAAACAAAATTATTATCAAAATTTAGTTTTTGAACAAATTATAAACAAGTATGATGTTAGTCATTGTTTATATGCGATCGCCAATAAAACTAATCCTCCAAAAATAAAAGTTCCCTTATTCATGATTAGTTATGATATTTTCTGGCATTTTTCACCATTAACTTATGGTAAAACATATACTGATAAATATGATCATAGTCTTTTAAAATGGCTTAACAATTCTAGTGGTGTAATTACAATTTCTGAGCAAACAAAACAGGATATTAAGACACTATTTCCTAGGTTTAAATCCAATATAAAATGTATTCCCATCGCAGGTTTTTTTCCATCAGATAATTTATTGAATATGATCCCTGAAAAGAATCATGATGAAAAAATTTTTATATTCCCATCATCATTTGGTATTTATAAAGATCATCTTACTCTAATAAAAGCTGGAATTATCTTAGCAAAAAATAAAAAAAAATCTAATTTTAAAATTATTTTCATAGGAAAAGAAACTGATAAAATACTATCATCACAAATTAACTTATCTCAACAAAATAGTACAAAAGAATATCAAAGTTATATAAAGGAATTAGAGTTAACTTATAAGGAGAATCAACAGGTAATTGATCAACATTTTTTAGGGTTAGGTTATTGTAGTGATGAAGAATTGGAAGACTGGTACAATAAAAGTAGTTGTGTTATTTTTCCCTCTCGTTATGAGGGTTTTGGACTAGCTATTTCTGAGGCGATTGTAAGGGGAATACCTGTTATAGTATCCGATTTAAGTGTATTTAAGGAACAAGTCAACTTATATCAATGTTCTAAAAGAGTAAGATTTTTTCCTAGTAATAATAGTCAAGAATTATCAAACCAAATAGACTTTTTTATACAAAACCCGATTCGGTGTTTAGAAAATAGTGAAATTGAATATTATCGGGAGGTCTGGAATTGGAAAAAAGTTACTCAAGCATATATTGAATATATGAACCAGTGGTAAAATTAACACTTAATTGAATATGGTGGGCGATGCCCACCCTTGAATTGCGGATAATTAATTACTGAGAGATAACGCAGGATTAACGGTAATATTTTTTACTTGAGGTTTAATAGTACGAAGACTGGGGAAAAGAAAATGATTTTCTTCTACATATTGAGCACCGAATAAACCTTTTTCTGCCCAAAAATAACGATCTGTAGTATGTTCATTTCTTTTTACTACTAATAGGGCAGGAGGGATAATACCATTTGCTCGAATATGCTTTCTAGCGGCAGTTACGGGCTTATCTTCGCCACTTTCAATATAATAATGGGGTACTAACTCTAATATTTTTCTTCCCTCAAGACGGCGACGGCTTTTACGCTTTCTCTTTCTAGCCAAGTTTATTTCCTCCTTGTTATTTTTGTCTGGGATGTCTTACGGGTCACATCTGATTCCATGGAGTGATTATATAATTTTTATCTAGATCTGTCAATGGGCAATTGAATCGTTATGGAAGAAGACGATCGCACCTTAAAACGATAAAGAGATAAAGTCATCATTTCAAGACATAGTGAGCATTATAGACATCAAAGAAGAAACTAGAGCGAGGTATAATATGATTTTGGTGAAAAGTCAAAATGAAAGCAAAAATTGACCCACCAAACCTATTTTGAGCCTAGAGAGTATTAAGAATTTTTATGAGTGACAATATCCGTATTTTAATGTGCGCTCCAGATCATTATGACGTTGACTACGTGATCAATCCTTGGATGGAAGGAAATATTCACAAATCCAGTCAAGCAAAAGCCGTTGAGCAATGGCAAAACCTCCACAACATCATCAAAGAATATGCCATTGTTGATTTGGTCAAGCCTGAAAAAGGAGTGCCTGACATGGTATTTACCGCCAATGCAGGATTAGTATTAGGAGACAATGTAGTTTTAAGTCGCTTTTTCCACCCCGAAAGACAAGGGGAAGAACCTTATTTTAAAGCATGGTTTGAAGAAAATGGCTTTACCGTCCATGAATTACCCCAAGATTTACCCTTTGAAGGTGCAGGGGATGCTCTATTTGATAGGGAAGGACGTTGGTTATGGGCTGGTTATGGTTTCCGTTCAGAGTTAGATTCCCACCCTTACATCGCCCGATGGTTAGATACGGAAGTTCTATCCTTAAGACTAATCGATAACCGTTTCTATCATCTCGATACCTGTTTTTGTCCTTTGGCAAATGGCTATCTACTGTATTATCCTGATGCTTTCGATAGTTACTCCAATCGCTTAATTGAAATGCGAGTACCCGAAGACAAACGTATCGTAGTAAAAGAACCTGATGCGGTTAACTTTGCTTGTAATGCTGTTAATATCAATGATATTGTTATCATGAACAACATTAGCAAAGATCTTGAGCAACGTATTACTGAAAAAGGTTTTACCGTTCGTCAAACTTCCCTCACCGAGTTTCTAAAAGCAGGGGGAGCGGCCAAATGTTTAACCCTAAGGGTAACTGAGCCTATTTTAGAGGATGTCCATGCTAGTAACTCCGTGGAAAGTAGAGTTATTAAGATGGAAGGGCATCTACTCGATACAGGCATGATGAATCGTGCCTTAGATTTGATCGTTTATGAAGGCGGCAGTTTTAAAGTTCTCAATTTCAATTTAGGGGTTGAGCGTCAAAGTCCTTCCTGTGCTGAGGTGCGCATCTCTGCTCCATCCCATGATGTAATGGAAGATATTATCAGTCAGTTGATTGACTTAGGGGCAGTATCCATTCCCGAAAAAGAGTCCGATGTTACCTTAGAAACCGTGGTTAAGGCTGGAGTTTCCCCCGATGACTTTTATGTAACTACTATCTATCCTACGGAAATTAGGGTAAATGGTGATTGGATTAGGGTAAATGACCAGAGAATGGACGGTGCGATCGCCCTTAGCACAAAAAATGGTACGATCAAAGCGACTTGTAAACTATTGCGTGATTTAGAAATAGGAGAACAAGTAGTAGTGGGTATCGATGGAATTCGTACCATCAGAGCAACCCAATCCCGTGAGCAACGCAACAAACCCCAAGAATTTAGCTTCATGAGTGGTGGGGTATCCAGTGAGCGTAGGGTAGAACTTTTAGTGGAGCAAATCGCTTGGGAAATGCGCCATATCCGAGATCAAGGGGGTAAAGTAACCGTAGTAGCTGGCCCTGTGGTCATTCACACTGGGGGAGCAGAACATCTTTCTAAATTGATTAGGGATGGTTATGTACAATGTCTGTTGGGGGGAAATGCGATCGCCGTTCACGACATGGAACAAGCTATGATGGGAACATCCCTAGGGGTTGATATGTACAAAGGAGTACCCGTCAGCGGAGGACACCGCCATCACCTTAAAGTTATTAACATGGTACGCCGTGCTGGTAGCATCGCCAAAGCCGTAGAGGAAGGTTTAGTAACAAGAGGGATTATGTATCAGTGCGTAAAAAATAACGTCCCCTTCTGTCTCGCTGGTTCAATCCGTGATGATGGACCTTTACCCGATACCGAAATGGACTTAATTAAAGCCCAGAGCGAATATTCTCGCCTTGTACAGGGTTCAAACATGATCTTGATGCTCTCTACCATGCTACACTCCATCGGAGTAGGTAATATGACCGCCGCAGGGGTAAAAATGGTCTGTGTGGACATTAACCCCGCCGTAGTAACCAAACTGAGTGATCGAGGTTCTATAGAATCCGTAGGAATTGTCACCGATGTAGGCTTATTCCTCAGTCTTTTAGTTCAACAGTTAGACAAGCTAACCAACCGTCAAGAATTAGCGGAAACCGTTTAATGGAATTAATTCAATAATAACTAAAGGGGGTGGGCATTGCTCACCCTTACCCATAGATATTGACTGAAATTAGAAATAAGAATCTAAATCAATAGCCTCAGAACCACCTTCCAAAAGTTGTACAATTAATTTTTTAAGTTGTACCCATATCAATACACCAATAAACACAGTTAAAGGTAAAGAAACTCCGTAGGATAACATACGATTGTAAGTAAAAATTTCCAGCCCTGCGGCTAAAAACATACAGATTCCCAAACAAATACCAAGAAAAGGTACCTGTAAGACAGAAATTTCTGACAAATCAGTTTTAATTCCTTTTTTACCCTGATTACTCCAATAATTAACTTTAATTTTCAAGGAAGATTCAAAAGCTAAACCACAGGTAACTCCAATAAAAAAACCCACAGCTAATAATACTAAAGGGGGTTGGGGTAATGTGTACATGATTTTATAGAGATTTTGTTATTTTGTTTATAGTTGTTTGTTACAAAATATTAACATTTTTATGGTTCACCAAAAAAAACTAATGTATCAAAAAATTCATTGCGTCAATCATGTGGGTAAAAATCTTTTAATAGTGGGTTATCATCCTGATAAATTATGGGAATTTAGAATCGTAACAGCGGACGGAAATATCGTAAAAGAAGTAGAACAATTTACCATGGCGGAGTTAGCAGAAAAAGAAGGTAAAAAATGGATTGAAGATCATCTTTTGAGTTAAAAGTATTTTAGGCGTTGCTAATTTTAGGTAGGATTTATCGTTGAGGAAGGGAACGGGGAATAGGTAACGGTTAGAATATTTAGGAGTCTTAGTTTTTAGTGTAATTCCACTATGTCTCATACCACCATTAAGCAATGCCGTATTTTAATAACCTTGAGGAAAAAGGGAAAGACTGAAGAAATTGACAATGGACAATGGACGATGGACAATTAATTATTAATAAAAGTTAGTAAAAAAATAATGAAAACGGCGGTAGCTTTAACCATTGCTGGTTCTGATAGTGGCGGTGGTGCAGGAATTCAGGCAGATTTAAAAACCTTTGCTTTTAATTATGTCCATGGTGTGAGTGTCGTTACTTGCCTCACGGCTCAAAATACTCAAACTGTCACCGATGTAATGGCGGTATCCCCTGAAATGGTAAAAGCTCAATTTGAAGCGGTAATCAGTGATATTAAGGTGGATGCTCTTAAGACAGGAATGCTTTTTAATGAAGAAATTATCTCCACGGTGGCTCATTGTATCAAGTCATGGGGGGGCAAAAATATTCTGATTGATCCTGTGATGGTTTCTCGGACTGGGGCGCAATTAATTGATAATCAGGCGGTTAAAGCCATGAAAAGTTTACTTTTTCCCCAAGCCCTCGTCCTCACTCCTAATCTATATGAAGCTCAGTTGTTAAGTGATATTTCCATTAAGTCTGTGGAGGATATGAAACGGGCGGCCTGTAAAATTTATGATTTAGGGGTCAAAAGTGTGTTAATTAAGGGTGGTGCCGCTCAAGGGAAAAATAAGGGAATTGATGTTTTTTTTGATGGGGAAAATTATACCGTTGTTCAAATAAAGGCGGTGGATACGGTAAATAATCATGGCACAGGATGCAGTCTTGGGGCTGGTATTACTGCCCATTTAGCCCTCGGAAAGTCTCTCCCAAGGGCGATCGCCTCTGCTAAGGAATATGTTACAACAGCTTTAGAATATTCCCTTGAAATAGGCTCAGGATGTGGCCCTATTGGTCATTTTTTCCCGATGATAGAATCACAATACGTTGACTAGATTTCATCAATTAATTATCATCATTATTCCAAGCCTCAATGGATACAGGAACAAAGTCGCCATAAATACTTAAGGCTAAAAATAAGGGTTCTCCTTGAGAAATTAATTTTCCGCTTAAAACACAACTTTCGTCTTTTCTGGCGATACCTTCTATGGTTGCTCGAATATCTGTTTTTGCAAAGTTAGGTCGATATTCCCCTGATTTTTGTTGTACATAATTCCACAAAATATCACGAATTAATGTTTGATAACCCTGACTACCTGAAAGAGACTTTAAACTATCTTTGAGGCTCTTTTCGAGGCGAATACTGGTTACCTCCATCTGAGTTGTAGAGGTTCTGTGCATTGAGCGCATAATGTTAAAGTTTTTATATTTTTAGAGTTTTATATTAGGTAAGACTAGAGTAGTACATTACCTTATCTTTTGCTACAAAAATATATGATTTTTAACAAACCTTAACTATTAATTATTTTCTTTAACAATCATAGACTAAGATTCAATTATACTGCTAATTTTACTACTTAAGTATATGTTTATATGAAAAAGTAAACAGAGATTTGGGCTAGTTTCATGGTTTTAAATGATTCCTAGGATGTTTGTTGATGTCCTAACTTCAGGAATATGCTTTCTAGGCTTTCTTTTTCACAGTGGAAATTATGAATAGGAATATCTGCTTTTATTAGTTGTTTTAAAAGTTGGGCCACTTCTTCTAAATCCCCTTTAAAATGAGTCAGATAATGATTTTTTTTGGGCAGTTTTTCCCAATATTCTACTAAAGGACAGTTATTTAATTCTTGTTCTAATTTGTCATTTTTTCCGAGGATAGAAATAAATATTTGTTGCTTACTAAATTTTTGGTATAAACTTTCTAGGGATGAGTTTTCCACAAGACAACCTAACTCCATAATGCCGATGGATGTGCATAATTCTGCTAAATCACTCAGCACATGGGATGATATTAAAATAGTCATTCCTGCTTGTTGTAATAGCTTGATGGCTTGACGAAATTCTAATCTGGCGATAGGGTCTAACCCTGATACTGGTTCATCTAAAAGAAGGATAATGGGTTGATGAATGATGGTACGGGCAAGGCTCAGACGTTGTTTCATCCCCCTAGAAAGGGTCGCTATGGGACTATTTCTTTTGTTCTCGAGGTTGACGATTTCTAATACTTCCTGTAATCGCTGTCTTCGGAGAGGTTTTGAGAGTTTGTAGAGTCTGGCAAAATAATCGAGGTAATCGATTACGTTAAGGTCATCATAGAGGGGGAAGTCGTCGGGTAGATAGCCCAAATATTGTTTTAGATGGGGGTTGGTGTTATCTGTTAAAAGGCGATCGCCATTTAGATATATTTCTCCCTTGGTAGGCTCTTCTGCCATGGCTAACATACGGATGAGGGTAGTTTTTCCAGCCCCATTGGGCCCAATTAGGCCATATACTTCCCCTTGTTTTATTTGTAAATCTATTTCATTAACGGCTATGGTTTTGTCATAGATTTTGGTTAGTCCGTAAGTGGCGATCGCAATTTGTTCTTGATTATCGTTAATTAGCATAATTCAAAAGGGGAATTGATGTTTAATTATCCATTATTAATAGTTCATCTTGTATGGTTAATTGATCTAATTCCTGCCAAATAGTTTGTAAAAGGCGATCGCACCCTGCCCCTGTCACCGCTGAAATCAAGAAAATTTGGTCATCCGTCACCCCCTGAAACTGCTCCATCAAATATTGTTGGGTTTCCTCATCAATAGAATCAATCTTATTAAGAGCTAAAATTTGTATTCGCTCAGGCAAACCACGACCATAAGCCCTTAACTCATCCTGAATAATTTTATAATCCTCCAAGGGATTTTCCGCATTAACATCTACTAAATGTAATAGTAACCGAGTGCGCTCGATGTGCCGTAAAAAATCATGACCTAAACCAATCCCATCAGAAGCCCCCTCAATTAACCCCGGAATATCAGCAAACACCGTGCCATCTCCCGTCGGTTTTCTCACCACCCCCAAATTAGGTACAAGGGTAGTAAAAGGATAATCAGCAATTTTTGGTTTAGCAGAAGACACCGCCGAAATAAAAGTTGACTTTCCAGCATTGGGCAAGCCAATGATACCTACCTCCGCCAACAACTTCAACTCTAGGCGAATTTGTTTTGTTTCCCCCTCTAAACCGGGTAACGCATACTCCGGCGCCCGATTACTATTACTCAAAAAATGTTGATTCCCTAAACCACCTTTACCACCCTTTGCCACCACAAAAGTATCATTTTCCTTGACCAAATCAAAAATTAATTGCTCCGTCTCCAAGTCATACACCATAGTGCCACAGGGTACCTCTAAAATGCGATCCTTGCCCCCTGCCCCTGTGCGGTTGTTCGGACCTCCTCTTTTGCCGTCCTCTGCCTTAAATTGACGAGCATAGCGAAAATCCAAAAGGGTTTGTAAATTAGTAACCGCCTTTAAAATTACCGAACCTCCCCTACCGCCATTTCCCCCAGAAGGCCCCCCTGCGGGGACATATTTTTCCCTGCGAAAAGCTACCAAGCCATCTCCGCCGTTTCCTGCTATTACTTCTATTTCTACCTGATCTATAAATTGCATCGATTTTTATTAATTGATAACGAATATTGACACTCCCCAAGGGTAAGTTTTAGATATACTTTTTTTAGTTTTAATATTGAACTTGTAGAGCCATAGTTATTTTACCTTATTTTGTCTCAAATTTTTGGCATATTTGAACAGTGAAAAAGGTTACTATTATTTTAAATATATTTTTATAGTGCCAACGTTTATGACAGAACATATTTTATTAGTAGATGATGAACCCGGTATCAGGGAATCCTTACAGGCATATTTAGGCGACAATGAGGATTGGCGTGTGGATGTTGCTAGTAATGCCCAAGAAGCGTGGACTATGCTACAAAGTGAAATTCCAGATATTATTATCTCGGATATTATGATGCCCGAGGTTAATGGTTTGGAGTTTTTAGCCCAGTTAAAAGATGATATTCGTTTCCAAAATATTCCTGTGGTTTTTCTCACCGCTAAGGGGATGACGGGCGATCGCATTGAGGGTTATACTGCAGGATGTGATGCTTATTTACCTAAACCGTTTGATCCCGATGAGCTAGAAGCTATCATTAAAAATCTGCTCGAAAAAACTAAGATTAGACAGGAAAACAGTCCCCAAAGCACCCAGTTAGATGAATTGGTGAAGGACGTAAAAGACATTAAGGATAAACTAGATAATCCTAACAAATTAAATGTTACAGAGTCTCCCATCAAAATTGATTTAACCCCCCGAGAACAAAGTGTATTAGACTTAGTGGCAAAGGGTTTAATGAATAAAGAAATAGCCAAGACGTTGCAAACTAGCGTTAGAAATGTGGAAAAATATGTGAGTCGCTTATTTAGTAAAACAGGCACGAATAGTCGCACGGAGTTAGTACGTTTCGCCCTTACCCATGGCTTAACAGACTAATACAGTGATGGGGAGTAGATATTTAAGTTTATCAAAAATTTTGGGTATAAAACCCCGTCATTCATGACGGCTTTATATTTATTACAAGATATATTAATAAATTGTAAGTAGAGATGGTAAAATACCATTTAGTTTAACAACTCCTGGCAGATGCTGAATCTAACGTTCAACTACAAGCTAAAACCTACGGCGAAGCAAATAGAAATCATTGAGCATAATCTTGATGTCTGTAAGTCAGTATGGAATCACGGTTTGTATGAACGTAAATTGTGGTACAACAGTAAAAC
>NZ_JBSZCP010000019.1:0-52788 GCF_054166785.1 Cyanobacterium sp. | reverse complement strand
GGAAAAGTTTTAGTGATAAAATCATTCTAGCATAGATTTCTGCTCTTGTGTCGAATCCTACGGATACTTTTTGTTGGGCAAAATTCATCCTCTAATCTGCTACGCAGAGATTAGGGACTTCTTTTGCCATTTACGTTAAATGATTAACTATGGGAGGGAAGGGGTTGAAATCCCCTGTTATAGCAATTACTATGCTCATGAAATACAGAATGATTCCCCGCAAATTCGGGGGAGTTGGGAATAATAGACATACCTCATAACTATGAGAAACACTATATATGAAGTTAAACTATGAAGATACTTAAGATTAAAAGAGGTTTACAAAAATGAATCAAGCCATAAAATACGAAGAATTAATGATTAAGGCATTTCGTAAACTACCTCCAGATAAACAAAAGGAGTTATTAGACTTTGCAGACTATTTAGAACAAAAAAATCAAGAATTAACCAAAAATAGAGAAAATAATTTTTTTTCTTTAGCGGGCATTTGGGAAAATAGAGAAATAAACTCAGAAATTTTGCATAACAAAGCGTGGGGAGAAGAAAATAATTGATACTTTGTGATACGAATATTTTAATTGAATTTTATAAAAATAATAAAGAAATAATTAATCAACTTGAAAAAATAGGCGTGAGTAACTTAGCTATAAGTGCTATCACACAAAGTGAATTGTATTTTGGTGCAATTAATAAAAATGAATTAAATGCCATCAAAAAAAATCTAAACTTTATTTATAGTTGTCCCATAAACAAAAAAATTTCGGACCAATTTATTGTACTTATGGAAACCTATTCCCTTAGTCATAAATTAACAATCCCTGATGCTTTAATCGCTTCAACAGCTTTAGTTTATCAATGGGAATTATACACATTAAACCTTAAAGATTTTTATTACATTAACCAATTAAAACTATATCAACCTGAGCTAAGTTAATGATAATTGGTTACTGAAAACTACGAAAACTATAATTTTGTTTTTTCTATTGTGAAAATAAATCCCCCAAAATTGAGGGATTTAAAACTAAAAAAACTACTAGGCTTTAGGCTTATAGGTAGAAGCAACGTGCAACTCTTTCAACTGCTTATTATCAACCACTGAAGGCGCTTCCGTTAATAAACAACTAGCCTGTTGAGTTTTGGGGAAAGCGATGACATCCCGAATAGAATCCTCTTTTGCCAATAACATTACCAAACGATCTAAACCATAGGCAATACCACCATGGGGAGGAGTGCCATATTCAAAGGCTTCGAGAAGAAAACCGAATTTTTCTTGGGCTTCTGACCTCGATAAACCAATGGTTTTAAATACCTTCTCTTGTACTTCCCGCTGATAAATCCTCAGACTACCTCCGCCGATTTCAATACCATTTAAGACTAAGTCGTAAGCCAAAGCCCTAGCGGTGGTTAAGTCGTCCAAATCTTCAGGATTGGGGGCGGTGAAGGGATGGTGTAGGGCTTCGTAACGGTTTTCGTCGGCATTCCATTCCACCATGGGAAACTCGGTAATCCAAACGAGATTAATTTTATCCTCATCAATTAAGCCCAGTTGTTCCCCTATTACTAAGCGTAAACGATCTAGGGATTTATTAACGGTGGGAGTATCCCCTGCCCCAAAGAGGAGAAGATGCCCCGGTTTTGCCCCTGTGCGCTGGAGTAATTCTTGTTTTTGTTCTTCACTCAGGTTATCTTTGATGGCGCCGATGGTATCAATTTCGCCGTTATCTCTGACTCGGATGTAGGCGATACCTTTTGCCCCTGCGATGGTGGCTTCGGTGAATAAGTCTCCCCCCGGTTTAATTCTAACGTTGGAAATTTTGTCGTTGCCTTGGGGAATTGGTAATACTTTGACGATACCACCGTTTTTGATGGCGCCTGAAAATACTTTGAATCCTGAGTCTGCCATGATGTCGGAAACATCAACTAATTCTAAACCAAAACGGGTATCAGGGCGATCGCACCCATACTTATCCATGGACTGCGCGTAGGTTAGACGGGGGAAGGGGCGGGGTAAATCAATATTTTTGACAGTTTTGAAGATATGACAAATTAAAGCCTCGTTAAGCTCAATTATCTCATTTTCGCTCATAAAACTCATTTCCATGTCAAGCTGAGTAAATTCGGGCTGTCTATCCGCTCTTAAATCCTCGTCACGGAAACAACGGGCGATTTGATAGTAACGGTCAAATCCTGACACCATCAACAACTGCTTAAATAATTGGGGAGACTGGGGTAGGGCATACCATTGTCCTTCGTTTACCCTAGAAGGTACGAGATAATCCCTTGCTCCTTCGGGGGTAGATTTGGTTAATACGGGGGTTTCAATTTCCATAAAGTTTTCTTGATCTTCGAGGAAACGACGCATGGCTTTAACCACTTGATGACGGAGGGTTAAATTGTTGGTCATACGGTGTCTTCTCAAGTCTAGGTAACGGTATTTGAGCCTTAAATCTTCCCTCAAATTTTCCTCATCGGTGGATACTTGGAAGGGTAGTTGTTTCCCCACGGCGTTTAAAATCTCGATTTCACTGGCATAGATTTCGATTTCCCCTGTGGGTAGTTTGGGGTTAAGGGATTCGGGGGGGCGTTCGCTCACTTTTCCCGTAATTTTTACCACATATTCGTTACGCAAAGTATCGGCGTTTTGGTATGATTGAGGGGTACGCTGGGGATCACTGACTATTTGCACAACTCCAGTGCGATCGCGCAGGTCGATAAAAATTACTCCACCATGATCTCGACGACGATCAACCCAACCACAAACGGTGATAGTCTTGTCAAGATGTTCTCGGCGCACTTCGCCACAATAATTAGTTCTCATAATTTGTTTTTTTATATCAATTTCAATATGGAAATTATTTTTAGGATGTTAATTTTATAAGAATTAGGTAGTCCTAAATTTTTTGTAGAAATTTCAAGGTATATCCCCCCCTTATTAAGGGGGGTTAGGGGGGATCATATTCTTATAATTTAAATAAAATTACTATATTTAGTTAATTCATTCTCTATGCTCAATTACCCTGACAAACCTACCATCATACTAAAATTTCGCCGTTAATGATAGGAAAAATTGGATTTTATTATATTTTCGTCTGCCAATATCTTTCAATCAATATCACCGCTACAATATCATCAATAGGCTCAGGAGGTACTCTCAAACTAAGGGGAATCAACTTTCCTAACCCCTGAGGAGGATTAAATACCCAATATCTCTGTCTCGCTTCTACGGAACTATTTTTTTCATTCACCAACACAATAGATAAGTTTATATTATCTTCTAATTTTGCTTTCCACTGTTTAGAGGTGGTTTGATTACCCATTACCAGTAGTGAAGGGCTATATTTTGAGATCAAATCTTGGATAAAGGCGATCGCCCCTGAAGAATTTACCACCGATCTGCATAAGATTTGCTTATGGTTATCCATCACCGCCAAACCGCACTTATCCCTACCCGGATCAAAACCAATAATCATCATAAAATCGAATAATAAGCTAGGACTGAGCAAAACTATTGAATATGCTTCCCCCTTATTAAGGGGGGTAAGATTGGATCAAATTTCCCTTTATTTGAAGTTAAGACATTTTCTGTAACTCAGGACGCTCTTCAGGTAGGATAGCACCCTCTACAGGGCAAACTTGCACACAGATTCCACAATCGATACAGGTATCAAAATCAATCCAATACCAATCCGTGCCTTTGACATTTTTACTCTCTCCCTCATGGATACAAGCAACAGGACAAGCCGATACGCAATCAGCTACTCCTTCACAAACGTCTGTCACAATGGTATGGGGCATTTTTGTTTCCTCAATTTTGCTTATTATTTCTTAACAATTATATCAAATTAGGTTTCACCAGACTAATTGATAAATCCTTAAACAATTAATTACCCACTATTCCCCTACTCATACTCTACCAGAGTCACCATAGGTACATCAGGCAAAAGACTACGACCATTTAAGCCCTTCAATTCCACCACAAAACCAAATCCCACCACCTCACAACCAATGCAAGTTAATAAATCCGCCGTCGCCTTAGCAGTACCTCCCGTGGCAATAACATCATCCATAATCATTACCTTAGCACCCTTTTCCACCGCATCTTGATGGACTTCGAGGGTATCAGTGCCATACTCTAAGTTATACTCAATGGCATGTACCTGAGCAGGTAATTTTCCCTTTTTACGCACAGGAATAAAACCCAATCCCAACTGATAAGCCAAAGTAGGGGCAAAAATAAACCCCCTTGATTCAATACCGACAATATATTCTGGTTTATTATCAAGATTTTGACATTGATTAGTTAGTTGATCAATCACATGGGTTAATCCTTGAGAATCTCTTAAAAGGGTGGTAATGTCACGAAACATGATACCAGGTTGGGGAAAATCAGGAACGTCTCTAATTAATGCCTTTAAATCCATTGTCGTATTGACCATATAATTTTTAACAAACAAAATTTTACCTTGAATTAATCACCACTACTTAATTTTTTTATGGTGATAGCAGCAGAAAAAAGCAACTTACTTTATTAAAGCTGAGAAAGACTCTAAAAAATTAAATAAACGATGGCTAATTTTTTTCACTCCTCCCTCTACATCAGATTCAATGTTGATAGGAATAACAGGATCATGTAAAGATAAACGTAATAAAAACCATCCTTTTTCTTGCTCAGATAAACAACGAACTCTCACCCCTTCATAATTTTTTGGAACGATTTGCCAATCATCTTGATTATTAGTAAACTCTTTTAATTTTTCAATTACATCATTACCATAATCCTTAAAATTATCTTGTTTTATAGTTAGTCTAATTTCTTGACTTTCTAAGGGTTCTTCTAAATTACTAATTAACTCAGTTAACTGTTTATTTTCTAACTTTAACTTGGCTAATTCTATTAACAATTTTGTGATTAGATACGCTCCATCATCTAAAAAATAGTTTTCTTTGAGCGCACCGTGTCCGGAAGTTTCTATGGCTAACCATGATTCTATGCCCTCATTATTAAGCCTTTGTGCTTCATTAATAACATTTTTATAACCTCGCTTAAAACGATGGTGTTTGCCCCCTAAATCTTGCTCTATAAATTTAGTTAAACCCTCTGAGGTAATAGAATCCGTGACGATAGTTGATTGAGGATGTTCTTTTAAAATAATGGTGGAAATTAAGGCAATTAAACGATTACGATTTAACTCCTTTCCCGTACTATCAACCCCCGCACTTCTATCTACATCGGTATCAAAAATAATTCCAAAATCTGCTTGGTTTTTTATCACAGCTTCACAAATTGAGGTCATGGCTTCTGGATTTTCGGGGTTAGGAATATGGTTGGGAAATGTGCCGTCAGGTTCTAAAAATTGACTGCCTGTAATATCTGCCCCCAAAGGTTTTAATACTTTTTCTGCATAAAAGCCCCCTGCCCCATTACCTGCATCGACGATAATTTTTAAATCTTTTAAAGGTTGTTCAAAGTTTTGAAGATGATTAACAGATTTTCTTATCTTTTCAACAAATAAATCGGCATATTTTGCCATAAAATTTTTATCAATAATTTCTCCTTTTTTTTGTGCGAAAATAAAGTTATTTTCTTGAGCTATTTTTAAAATATCTGTAATATTTTGTTTTTCTAAACCGCCTTGTTTGGTAAAAAATTTTAAGCCGTTACGGTTGAAGGGTAGATGACTAGCGGTAATCATAATGGCACCATCACAATTTAATTCAGCATCAATGGTACTCATAAACATGGCAGGGGTGGAAGCCATTCCAAAGTTATATACTGTTACCCCTAATTCACCCATAGCAGTGGAGATATTTTGTAACAAGTTTTCCCCAGATAAACGACTATCTCTACCTACGGAAATTATTAGTTGACAGGGGGATTTATTGAGATTTTGACTTAGCCATTGAGCAAAACTTTTCCCTAATATTTGTATTTTTTCAGGGGTTAAATTGACTTTTTCTTCTGCTACTCCTTCTAGGGCAACTCCCCTAATATCTGAGCCGTTTTGTAGTTTTTTCCAATTTTCTTTTAACATTTTATTTAGGTTTGTTATTTTTTATTACAGGGGCTTTTTGTTTAAGTGTAGCGGTTACTTTTTAAAATACAATTGAAATAGCTTATTTTTAAGGTTATTTTTAGATTTTTGTTATGGGCGTTTTTGGATTTATTTTAGTGGCGATCGCACTTATTCTTTTTTTTATTAAACAAGCACAAGTAAAAAGCCATGGTAGTTTACTCTCCGCTAGACTGACAAATATTCAAGAATTACAAAGCACTTGTGAAGCTATTACCCAAGAAATTGGGGGCAGAAATTGGCGCGATTATGTTAAATTGTGGGGCAAAATTAGGGTAGATGAACCTTTAATGTCTGAAATTAGACAAGAACCCTGCGTTTATTATCGTATCCTAGTACAACGGGAATATGAGGAAAAAGTGCGATCGCAAGATAGTGAAGGAAAAACCACAGAAAAAATAGTTAGAAAATCTGAAACCATCACCCAAAATCAACGCTCAACTCCATTTATATTAGAAGATAAAACAGGTGCCATTACCATTAATCCCCAAGATGCAAAATTTGACACCATTAAAACACTAGACGAATTTAGGACAGAACAACCAGCGGGGGGAATGCTTCAGTTTGGCAATTTTTCTTTTTTGCTCAGAAATGATGGTTATAATACTCACACTTTAGGTTATCGTTATCAAGAGTTTATTTTACCTATCAATCGAGAAGTATTAGTCTTAGGGAATGCTAGTGATGAAACAGGGGAATTAAGAATAACTAAACCGACGGACAATCAACCATTTTTAGTTTCTTTGAAAACAGAAGAGGAACTTAAATCAGATTATCTAAATAATCAAAATGCTCTCAAGTATGGCATGATAGGCTGTTTATTTTTAGGGGTTATCTTGATATTAATTGACTTAGTTTCATAAATTTAGAATATTTATTGATAGGAGTTAAAAATAAAAAATAGACTATTTAGGTAAATATAACAATTATCAATTATCAATTCTCAATTCTCAATTATATATATCCTTTCTTTTTTGCAAAATAAAAGTAATCGTAAAATAAATAAAAGTATGTAAAATTAAAACTGACCAATTCGTAGCCAAATTATTCCAAGTGGACTCATAAACCAATGATTCTGGAATACCCTGGGCGATCGCACTGCCATCAGGTAATATGATAGGGTCAGGTATCATACTATTAACATTAACTAAAGTACCATAAGCACCCACAGACCAACGACTGATGGTTAACCATGATAAATATTTTCCTGCATCTTCCATGGTAAAGAGTACCCCAGAAAAGATAATTTGAGGAATTAATAATAAAGGTAATAAACTGTTAGCTTGGGTGATATTTTTGACGGTGGCTGATACCATTAAAGCAAAATTTATACTGGCAAAGATGGTTAAAAAACTGGTGATAAATACTCCTACTGACCAGTAAATTAACTCAGAGCTAGGACTTTCAAAACGGAATAAAACCGTTAGAACAATTAATAAACTCTGTAATAACGTAACCAATTTTAAAACAGATAATTTAGAAAATAAATAGGCAAAAATATCGAGATTAACCAATCTTTCCCGAAAATAAATATCAGCTTCTTTTACTATTTCTTGAAGTGACCCCGATAAACCCACCCAGATATTAGCACAGGTAAACACAAATAAAACACTTAGAGCTGTAGATGCCAGTTTAGGATTATCATCTATGCCTAATACTAATGGTTCTATTTTGATAGCAAAACTAATTAAACTAATACCAATAGGGGCTGTTAAAAGGGAAATTGAGAGGTTAATTTTATCCCTAAAAACAATTTTGGCATATCGTTGAGTGAGGGTAATAGTTTGTTTTATTAACGATGGTTTTACTTTTTCTGGGGTAGATTGAGGGGATGATTTTTGATTAATAGCAGAAGCACTGGTGAAGCCATGGGCATTATTTTTAGCGGAGGCTGAGGGATGATGTTTTTGAGATAAATGGTTAGTAATATTTTCTTGATAATAGGATGAGTTTTTAAATTCTTGGGTTTTTTGAACTACTGCTTCTATGGTTTCTAAATTAATATAAATATCCGCAAAATTAGCACTAGAAATATTAAAAAATTCCATGGCACTTTTTGGCTCACCATAATAACAAAGATGCCCCCCCCTACCCAAAAACACGAGGCGATCGCACATATTTATATTTGTAGTCGCATGGGTAACAAGAATGATGGTACGTCCTTCATCGGCTAACTTGCGTAACAATTCCATCATCTTTTTGTCTAACCCCGGATCAAGTCCTGATGTAGGTTCATCAAGGAAAAATAACTTAGGATCTGCTAGTAATTCTACCCCAATACTAACCCTTTTTAACTGACCACCACTGAGATTTTTAACTAAAATATTCTTATAATCCACTAACTCAATTTGAGTCAAAGTTTTACTAACTATTTCCCGAACATTAATATCAGGGGGTAAACGTAATTTAGCAGCATATTCAAGGGCTTCTACCACCGTTAAATCTTTATGAATAATATCCTGTTGAGGTACATAACCAATTTGATTACGGTAGATGTTAAAATTCTGTCGTAAGTCTTCCCCATTAATGAATACACCCCCATTAGTAGTTGGCTCAATGCCCAAAAGAGTACGCATTAAAGTAGATTTTCCAGCGCCACTTCCCCCCACCAAAGCGACAAATTGCCCGGGTTCAATGGGTAAAGATATATCATTAATAATAGTGCGATCTTTTCCCGTTTCATCTTTCACCACTCGGATTAAATTAAAGGCATCTAAACGAATATTATCCCCTTGATCAGCAATAACTAATCTATGTCCTTGTAACACCAAACGATAGGGACCAATATTAATTAATGAATCATGGTTTAATATGCAAGAATCATTTACCTTTTGTTCATTGACAAAGACTCCATTGGCGCTATAGTCGGTTAAGATGTATTGCCCTTGACTGTTTTTATTAATTACGGCGTGTTTACGGGATACCGTGGGGGCATCTAAACGAAGGTCAGCATTTTCATCCCTACCGAGGATGATGGGTTTTTCCAAAAGGGAAACAGACTGAATTTTTGGAGTGGTAACACCGCTGGTCATCACAGAAGAATGATATTCTATGATTACCCAATCCCGTGGATTTTGACCGATTTGGATGCGATCGCCATTACGTAAGCCATGACCCTCTGGGGGAATCAATCTATTATTAATAAAAAGCCCATTAGAGCTACGCCTTTGCCTATTACCATCTAAAAGACGATAGGTATTATTATCTTCACGAATAAAAGTAGCCTGACAACGACTAACAATATTCCACTCATTTGGTACTACCAAATCTACCATAGCAGGATCACGACCCAAAAGATGCTCAGGGGCGGACAATTCCATGGCAGGCAGCATAATCCCTTGATTATTTAGAGTAATATAAGGGTTAAGATTACGTTCAAGAATGGTATTAGGGCTAAAAGACTGACTCATTATTCCTAGAAAGGGAAGTATAAATCAAATATAGCAACGAAAATTGCCCAAAAAATCATTAATTTCACTAAACTTAAAAGTTCGATAGTTCTATGAATTGAAGGAAAATATTCTCAATAATGAGAATAAATGAAGGAAAATAGTAAAAAATGTATCTGAAAAAACTTTATTTAAACACTAATCACCGCTAAGATTATAAGGTTGTCATGACAACTCGCCCATGAATCAACATCTAAGAGAAGCAAATACTATGACTTTTATCAAAACTAACCACAAAGAAGAAGAAGAACTAAGCATTTATTCTAATTCAGAACTATTATTGCGTCACCGACTCAAGCTAGTCGAAAATTTGTGGGAGTTAGTTTTGACCAATGAATGTGGACAACATCTAGTAGATTTATTAGATCAGTTAAAATCCGCTTGTTCCCCAGAAGGACAAACCTCCGAAACCCCCAAACAGTCCGTAAGTAAATGGATTGAACAGTTAGAATTAGACGATGCTATTAAGGCTGTACGAGCTTTAGCCCTCTATTTTCAGCTGATCAATATTGTAGAGCAACATTACGAACAGCGAAATCAAAAAATTATTCGCAGTACCACCACCGAAGATCAGGTAAATGGCAATAAAATTGATAGTGTGGTAGATCAATTAGTTGAAGGGGAGACTCAAAAAACAGTCATTGATGCTGGGCATAAAGATTATAGTTATTTTGCACAAAAGCCTAACCCCGCCAGTGGTGGAACTTTCCATTGGCTATTTCCCCATCTTCAACAGCTGAATATGCCCCCCCAAAAAATTCAAGATTTGTTGGATGAGTTGGATATTCGTTTAGTATTTACGGCCCACCCCACAGAAATTGTCCGTCATACTATCCGTAAAAAGCAAAGACGTATTTCTCAAATTTTAGAGCGGTTGGATGGGGCAGAAGAATCTTGTCGTGCCATGGGTTTGACTAATTCCTATGAGGCAGAACATTTTCGCGCCCGTTTAATGGATGAGATTCAGTTGTGGTGGCGCACCGATGAGTTACACCAGTTTAAGCCCACGGTATTAGATGAGGTGGATTATGCCCTGCACTATTTCCAAGAGGTGTTATTTGACAGTTTACCCCACCTTTCTAAGCGCATCCAACAGGCTTTACATAATACTTTCCCCAATTTAAAAGCCCCTAGTCATAAGTTTTGTTATTTTGGTTCTTGGGTAGGGGGCGATCGTGATGGAAACCCCTTTGTAACCCCAGAGGTGACATGGTCAACGGCCTGTTATCAACGTAACTTAGTTATTGATAAATATTTAGAATCCGTCGCTAAGTTAAACGATGTTCTTAGTTTATCCCTCCATTGGTCTAACGTATTACCAGAATTGTTAGACTCCTTGGAAACAGATCGCATTAAAATGCCAGATGTATATGATAGATTATATGTCCGTTATCGCCAAGAACCCTATCGACTCAAACTCGCCTTTATCGAGAAGAAATTACATAATACCAAGGCAAGAAACGAGTCTTTATCCAACCCCGAAACCCGTAAATCCATCAAACTAGCCACCAGGGATGATAACCTTTATCCTAGTGCCAACGATTTCCTCGATGACTTAAAACTTATTAAGCTCAACCTTGAACAAACGGGGCTAAACTGTCAAGAATTAGACCATATCATTTTTCAAGTAGAAATCTATGGTTTTCACCTTGCCGAGCTAGATTTTCGCCAAGATTCTTCCCGCCATTCCGATGCCATCAACGAAATCGCCCAATATTTGGGGATGTTGGATAAACCCTACAATGAATTGAGTGAGGATGAAAAAACCCAGTGGCTAATTGGGGAATTAAAAACCCGTCGCCCCCTAGTGCCTAACCCCATTCCTTTTTCGGAGACTACCACCGAAACCATCGAGACTTTTAATATGTTGAGGGCGTTACAGGTAGAGTTTGGCTTGGAAATTTGTAATACCTATATCATCAGTATGACTAACTATGTTAGTGATGTATTAGAGGTTTTATTGTTGGCAAAAGAAGCTGGTTTGTATGACCCTGTAATTGGTGCTAGTACCATTCGCATAGTGCCTCTATTTGAGACGGTGGAAGACTTGAAGAGATCCTACTCGGTCATGAAAGAACTGTTTGATTTACCCCTTTATCGTGCTTGTTTGGCAGGGGGATATGAGGGGGTTTCGACGGATAATCAGTCTAACTTTGTGATGCCTAAGTTGACTCCCCACAATTTACAGGAGGTGATGTTGGGTTATTCTGACAGTAACAAGGATTCTGGCTTTATGAGTAGTAACTGGGAAATCCATAAAGCCCAAAAGGTTTTGGCAAAATTGGGTAATACCTATGGGGTAAAAATTAAGATTTTCCACGGCAGGGGTGGCTCTGTGGGTAGGGGAGGAGGCCCTGCCTATGCGGCGATTTTAGCTCAACCTACTTCTACTATTAACGGTCGTATTAAAATTACGGAACAAGGAGAGGTGTTGGCTTCTAAGTATTCTTTACCTGAGTTGGCTTTATATAATCTTGAAACCATCAGCACCGCTGTAATTCAGGCTAGTTTGTTGGGCAGTGGATTTGATGATATTGAGCCTTGGAATAATATTATGGAAGAAATTGCGATCGCCTCCAGGAAAGCCTATAGAGACTTAATCTATGAGCAACCAGACTTTATCGACTTCTTCCTTTCCGTTACCCCCATCGAAGAAATCAGTAAACTACAAATTAGCTCTCGCCCTGCCCGTCGTAAAACAGGGAAAAAAGACATTAGCTCTCTGCGTGCCATTCCTTGGGTGTTTAGCTGGACACAAAGCCGTTTCTTGCTTCCCGCATGGTATGGAGTGGGTACGGCCCTCCAAGAGTTTTTAGCCAAAGAGCCTGAAGAAAATCTGAAATTATTACGTTATTTTTATCTCAAATGGCCTTTCTTCAAAATGGTGATTTCCAAGGTAGAAATGACCCTTTCAAAGGTTGATTTACAAATGGCTAGTCATTATGTGGAAGAATTGGCAAAGGATGAAGATAAAGAGCGATTCCATAAGCTATTTTCCCAAATTGCCAAGGAATACTATCTTAGCCGTGAAATGGTCTTGAAAATCAATCAGCAGGAGCGATTATTAGATAATGACCCTGAATTACAACGCTCGGTGCAGTTGCGTAATGGGTCTATTGTACCCCTTGGGTTTTTACAAGTATCTTTACTCAAACGTCTGAGACAATATGCCAGTCAAGACAAAGCGGGACTAATTCACTTCCGCTATAGCAAAGATGAGTTGTTGAGGGGAGCTTTATTAACTATTAATGGTATCGCTGCAGGAATGCGTAATACGGGTTAATGTACCCCCTTTCTCCTCCCTTCGGAGGGGATCATCTTTTTATGGGAAAATTTCGATTTTCCTCTTTTTTTGTTTAATAAGCCTCTTTCTATGATATACTTGTTTTATAATGGGAATATTGCCATTTTTACTCACAAACAGTCAGATTTCCATTATATTAAAGACTGTTCTATAGTCTCACAAAAAAAGCCATAAGTCAATAAAAAAACCAATTTTTGTAATATTTTTTTAAAGAAAATTAAACCTTTGCCTCGAAAAACCTCAAACTTTCCTCAATCTTACTATGATAAATCAATGGAACATCGCACCAACCTATGATATTCCCCAGTGGTTTCAAGACATTATCCAAGAATACACCAAGGATATAAAATCTCAAGGGAATTTTGTGTGCCAACTGTTGTGGCATCGGGGCATTAGGGAAGAAACACTATTACGTACTTTTTTAGATAGCCGTAACTACCAGCCAACATCACCCTTTGATTTTGGGCAGGAGATGAAACGGGCGGTAAATCGCCTGAGTAGGGCATGGGAAAAAGGAGAAAAAGTTTGCATTTGGGGAGATTTTGATGCGGATGGCATTACCTCTACCTCTGTATTGTGGGAAGGTTTAGGGCAGTTTTTTGTTCAGGATTTACAGCTAAGTTACTACATCCCCAATCGTCTCAAGGAATCCCACGGGTTAAATTGTGTGGGAATTGATAGATTACATCAAGAGGGTATCGGGTTAATTGTTACCTGTGACACGGGTAGTACCAATTTAAAGGAGATTGAATATGCGAACAGATTAGGTGTAGATATAATTGTTACAGATCATCATACCCTGCCAGAACATCGCCCCGAGGTGGTATCTATTATTAACCCCCGCTACTTTGCTGACTCCCATCCCCTTTATAACCTCTCTGGGGTGGCAGTGGCTTACAAGTTAGTGGAGGCTTTGTACCAGAGTTTTCCTGACATTCCTACTCAACCCGTGGAGGATTTATTGGATTTAGTTGCCATCGGTTTGGTTGCTGATTTAGTAGAGTTGAAAGATGATTGTCGTTATCTTGCCCAAGAAGGTATCAAAAAATTACAAAATACCCAGCGTTATGGAGTTAAACAATTATTAACATTATGTAAGGGTAATGGCGATCGCCCCATGGACATTTCCTTTGGTATTGCCCCCCGTATCAATGCGGTGAGTCGTATCCACGGAGATGCTAGTTTTTGCGTCAAATTACTGACCACCAAAGATAAAAAAGAAGCCCAAACCTTAGCACAACAAACAGAGGAAGCCAACCTTAACCGAAAAGAATTACAACAAAGGGTACTTAAACAAGCCCGAAAAAAAGTAGCCAACCTAGACTTATCCACCACCGCTGTCATTGTTTTGGATGATAATCAATGGGAAACGGGGGTATTAGGATTAGTGGCCAGTGCCATCAGCCAAGAATATGGGCGCCCCAGTATTCTCCTTAGTACCATGAAAACCGATGATTCTAGTTTAGCACGGGGTTCGGCTCGTTCCGTCAGTGGCATCAACCTATATGACCTCGTCTTTTCCCAAAAACACCTTTTAACCAGCTTTGGGGGGCATCCCTTCGCCGCTGGGTTGGCTTTGCCCACGGAAAACTTAACCTTATTCCGAGATGCCATCAATCAACAGTTAAAACAACAGTTAGACATCAACACCCTACAACCTATCATTAACATCGATTTAACCGTCACCGTATCTGAGTTAAATAAACAATTCTTTAGGGAATTAAAGCTCATTGAGCCTTGCGGTATGGGTAATGCGGCCCCCAAACTATTGATTAAAAATTGTTGGTTTACTAATTTATTTAATAAAAATTTTACGTCTAAAACCAATAAAACTATTAAATATTTAGTTACCCATTTTAATCTTTGTGATAACACTCACTTCCATGGTATTTCTGGCAGTTGGTGGGGGCATAGTGCCAGTGAAATCCAATTAAATCAAAGTTATGATGTGGTAATTGAATTTGATTATAATAACTATAACGAAGGATATGAACCCAGAATTGTAGATATTAAACCCGTCGATAATTCAGGCTTAAATTATGACATTAATAAATCTTCTATTCCTAGGAATAATATTGTTTTAAAAACGGTCAAAAAAGACTCCCAAAAACTATTTAACAAACATTTTTATAAGGAGAAATGGCTTCACTTTTTAGGGATCGTCAAATACTTAATTAATCATCAACAATCTATTAATATAAATACATTTCAAGAAAAAGTTGCCATGGGCGATCGCACCTTAGAATATAGCTTAAAAACCATTAAAAACCTAGGCTTCATAGCCAAAATTGAGAATAATAACCTTTACTTCTCAGAGATAAAAACAAAATTAAATCAAGAACAATATCTAAAAGACCTAAGAAAAACCATTGAAATAATTAGAGAAGAATATATACAAAACCTCCTAATACTAGAATAAAACAAAAAAATCCCCCTTAAAAAAAGAGAGATTTTCAGTACCCATTTAGCTTATAAATTATGCCTTAGTAGGCTGAGTAGTAGGAGCTAACTTAATGTTTTTAGCCAATCCGAAGAAAGATAAAAGTTTAATGGTCATCCAAGTTAAATCCACTTCCCACCACTGTAAACCGTGACGAGCAGAATATTGATAAGCATGGTGATTATTGTGCCAACCTTCACCGAAAGTTAATACAGCAACCCACCAACAATTGCGGGAATGATCATTAGAATCATGACTAACATAGCCAAACTTGTGAGTAGCACTATTTACAAACCAAGTAACGTGGAATACCACCACTAGGCGTAAAAAGATACCCCAAACCACATAAGACCATCCACCCCACCAGAATAATAATAATCCTAGGGCAACCTGAACAGGAATGAAATATTTGTCACACCACTGATAAAAAGGATCATTTTGAATGTCCTTAGTATATTTAGGCACAAGTTTGTTAGCAGGATTTTTGATAAACATCCAGCCCATATGACTCCACCAGAAACCCTTATTAGAATCATGGGGATCGCCATCATGGTCAGAAAACTTATGATGAATTCGGTGTAAACCTACCCACTGGATAGGGCCACCCTGACAGGCTAAACAACCACACAATACGATGATATATTCAACCCATTTAGGGGTTTCAAAGCTGCGGTGAGACACAAAACGATGAAAACCGAGGGTAATACCGATACAGGCAGTTAGCCAATAGAGTACGAAAAAAATGCCCACAGCGCCCCAGCTAAAATTGCTAGGTAAAAAGGCAAAAAGGGCTGCTAAATGAATAGTAGCCATGTATATGATTATATTCCACGCTAGTGGTGCTTTTTCTGAAGTTGAAACTGTCATTTTTATGCTAAAACTCGACTATTCTTTATTTATTTTATTTTCATATCTTGTCAATGGAAGAAGTTTTCAAAATTTTAATCTTAAACTTTCGTTCAAACTCATCGAACAAGTACAAAACAGGTATTGGTATTGGTATATAACTACCAATTTTCCCAGTTTGTTATTTTGACATGAATGTCAGTGTTAATAGATTATATATCATCCACTGATAGTATCAAATTATAATTTACAATGGCATATTAGTATTATCCTTTTATTTCTACCGAATAAATCTAACTTAGTATAAGTTATAGATTACCCGTTTAAAAAAAATATTTAATATCTTTTCAAAATGAACCAAATTTTTCAGGCTTCTTCTCAAAGACAAATCAAGGAAATATTAGACTTTTGTAATGTTAATTCTACAAAAATAATAGAATGGGATCAAAATTCAAAATGGCAAAATAAAATTAAAATGGCTGGGTTGGCGGATTGTATTCCTCGTTACTTAGTTTTTCCAAATACCACCGCTATGCTATCACAATTAGTTAGTTTTGCCTACAGAAATAATTGGCGAGTTATCCCCACTGGTGAAGCCACAAAGTTGTCTTGGGGGGGAATACGGCAACCTGCAGATATATTAATTAGTACGGTTAATCTTAATCAGGTAGTAGAACATGGAGAGGAGGATTTGGTTATAACAGTTCAAGCAGGAATGAAAATTAAAGATTTAAATCAATTTCTAGCTGCTAAAGGTCAATTTTTGCCCATTGATTCCTTTTTTGAAGAAGAAGCCACCGTAGGGGGGGTAGTCGCAACCGCTAATAATCTAAGCTGGCGCCAACGTTATGGGGGAGTTAGGGATTTAATTTTGGGTTTGTCCTTCATTCGTGCCGATGGTGAGCTTGTCAAAGCGGGGGGTAAGGTGGTAAAAAATGTAGCAGGATATGATTTGATGAAACTGTTTACAGGATCCTATGGTAGTTTGGGAATTATTACCGAAGTTACCTTTCGTCTTTATCCCCTCGTTTCCTATTCTAGTTCTATTTTTGTGACGGGAGAAAAAGAAAATTTAAAAACCCTACGGGATATGGTGACAAAATCTGGATTAACTCCCACCATGGCTGATTTTATATCTCATCCTTCCACAAAAATGGTAGGTAGCAATGATAGTTTTGGTTTAGCGATACGCTTTGAGAGTATCCAACCCAGTGTAGAACAACAAATTGAGCAGGTGCAACGGTGGGGCAAGGAGTTGGGGTTATCATCCTTAGTTTTTGCTCAGTCAGAGGAGGTTAATTTTTGGAAAAACATTAAAATAACCGATGCTCCCATCCTTTGTAAGGTGGGGATATTGGGTAATAAAATCGTTGATTTATTTGCTACTTTTAACTGTGATGGATTTATAAACATTAGTAGCGGAGTGGGCTTTATTTTTCTTGAACAAAATACCCGAAGCCATCAGGTTAGGGCGATGCGTCAATTTTGTGAAGATAATGGCGGTTATCTATCTATGGTACAAGCACCTTTAGAGTTAAAAAAACAAATCGAACCATGGGGATATGTAGGCAACGGCTTAATGATGATGAAAAAAATAAAAGGAAAATTTGACCCCCAAGGAGTTTTTAGTAATCCCCTTTTTGATTAATAACAAGGGGCTTAAGCCCCTTACCCACAAATTAAACTTCCTTTGCCATCTTGCCATTCAACTCCAATAACTGCTCTAAAATATCCCCATCCTCATCAAAACCATAGGCTTTCATTACCAAATCATCTAACTGTTGATGTAACTTATATAATTTACTGCTAGGCTCATCAAAAAAAGCATTATATAACTGCGTAATTCCCCATTGTTTTTTCTCCATTTGTTCAGTTCTATATTCGTGTAATTCTGTCATTTTATCTCTGATTTGTTGCACGATTTTTGAGCCTTCTAAATCCGTTTTTGATCCCCCTAAACTCCCCTTAATAAGGGGGAATTTTTCTTCTTTTATCTTGCTTCCCTCGCCCTTGGGGAGAGGGGCTAGGGGTGAGGGAAAAGGAAATGTTTCAAAACAACTTGTTGATGTGTAAGCGGTATCAGCTTTTAATGTTGAGCATTGAGCCTTCACCCAAATACGATGAATCTTTGAAGTTAAAACCCCTAAAATATAATAATCATCAGATGCAATAATAACTGACTTATCACCAGCTAACCATTCTGTGTTGAAAGGGATAAATATTGTCCATTTTGAAACTCTAGGTACGGCAAAGCAACAAGATAAATTATTAATTAATTCTCTCATCTTTAGAGCATTTACCCCCATTTTCCACCAGTTTAGTCTTCTCATTTGCATTCTATTTTTATCTCTTTCTGGCTTAACATTATCCTTAATATATTGAAAAGGTAATTTATAGTCAGATGCTGATTCAACATCTAAATTAGCAAAATCAATAATCCATCTGTTTGGAATACCATGAGGATTACTAGCTAAATTATCTCCCATTGAAAAGAGCTTAATTACTTTTTTATTTTTACTATCTGCTTTGATAAATTCTCGGGCTTGTTTTTCAGTGATAATAAACCCTCTCCCTACGGGTGAAACCCCTTGAAAACAAATATTTTTATTAACCTTTAATTTTTTAGCCTGAGAAACATCTGTTAAAGAAGTGAGAGAAGAATTAATCTGTTTAACCTGTTTATTATCTAAAATATAATGATCAGGAATTGACTTTGACCAATTTACAATACTAACATGAACTGCCGCCTCTCCAGACCATTCTTGAGTGGAAATAGCCTCATGAATAATCCCTTTATTTTGTAAAATATAATCCAAAGAAGCCCGACGACTTTTACCCTGAGAAATAGAATTAGTTGCCACTAATCCAGCCCTACTATTTTCCCCTAAATTATCATGGGCAACCCTAAACCAATAACTACAAAAATCTACCGAATCTTTAACATCTTTAAACTTAGTGAATATTTTTTCTACATAGTCATCACTTAAATTTAATCTCATGTGTTTCCCACCCAAAAAAGGAGGATTACCGATGATAGCATCAGCCCTTACCCAATCAGAAAATAAAGCATCAATGCAGAGAATATTTTGATCCAAACTATCTAAGGGTAACGCAGGTTCAGTCAAATCTAACTTATCAATAGCCACCTTACGGGCAATCATCAAAGTAACCTTAGCCAACTCCACCGCAAAAGGATTTACATCCATACCATAAAATTGATTCGGCGTAACAAAACCCAGATTTTGTTGGACATTTTGTTTTTTACTCTTTGCCCGAATTTTGTCTAACAATAACTGCTCAATTCTTTTTAACTCCTGATATGCCACATAAAGAAAATTACCACTACCACAGGCAGGATCCAAAATTTTGTAGGATTGTAACCGAAGCTGTAAATTGCTTAAATCCTTGATAGTGTTAGCATTATCAATTAAATCCTCCCAATATTTGCTGATAGTAGGGCGTACAATTTTCATAATATCCGCCTCGGAGGTATAGTGCATCCCATAACTATGCCTTTCCTTGGCATTCACCGTGCCTTCAAAGATATTCCCAAAAATAGCAGGGCGCACCTTACTCCAATCTTGACGGGCAACGGTAGCCAAAATTTCTAATTCAGGCTTAGTCAACTCAATGGCTTCCACCGTGGCAAACAAACCACCGTTAAAATATTCCACCCCTTGATATTTCCCCGCAGGAGTAACCCCCCGATTATTCATCTCACGGAATAAACCCCCCAACACGTCATAACTACTGGCGCCGTTAATACATTCCTCCACACAACGGATGAAGAGGTTATTCGGCAATAACCCCCTATCCTCGGCAAACATTGCCAACACGCATTGTAAGATAAACCGTTGAATCTTGAGGGTTTGATTTGCCTTCACCCCCAACCCCTCTCCCAAAGGGCGAGGGGAGTTTTGAATTTCTTCCCTTGATAAGGGGGCAGAAAAGTGCTGGTTTTGATCCCCCCCAAGCCCCCTTAATAAGGGGGGAGTAGAGCCTTGATTTTGCTCTGAATTGGGGGTTACAAATCTTGCCTGTAATATTTGGAATAATTCCCCTAGTCTTCTCCCTGCCTTTTCGGTGACATCTACCTGATTATTTTTGAAGATGGATTCTACATCACCCCTCAACATAAAGTTAAAAGCCGAATGCCGTTGGGGTAATTCTTCTAAAGAAATTATATCTACAGGTTCATCTAGTTGTAAGTCAAAATCAAATATCCAAAACTCATCAAAGTTAGAAAGAATGACGTAACGGGGGCGATGGGGGACGAGTCTTGACCAATATTCAAAGGCTTGAGCATAATGTTTATTTAAATCCTCCCCTCGTTTTTTCATTTCAATGAGTAGCTTGGGTTTCCATACCAAGTCGGCAAACCCTGTATTTTTCTTTTTGCTACCTTTTTTTATGGCTTCTTCATATTTTGCCCCTGCTTCTAATGCCCCTTCATAACCAAAGGCTTGAAAAAACCTGTCAAGAAATATTTGGGCTTCTTTCCTTTCTTGCCCTGTAATGTGTTGCTGACAAAATTGGATGAATTTTTCTAGGTTTTCTTGATGGTTATTCATGATTTATCAATATACTATTAAGTGCCACTAAGTGCGATCGCCCTTAACCTTCTAAAAGCAGGATGATTTATTCTCCCCTCGTCCTTTGAGAGAGGGGTTGGGGAGAGGGAAAATCAAACCCTATTTACTACAATTTTGCATTACCTGTGCCTTTTGTTTTGGTTCGATATAAAGATTTTCCAAAACTACCCCCGCCGCCGCAATCCAAGGAGGTACAATTAAAGCACCAATGATGCCCAATACCTGCACCCCTCCCAACACGGCAAGGAGTTGATATAAAGGCTCAACCTTAACACTGGAACCGACCAAGAGGGGATCTAGTACATAGGTTTCTACATTTTGGATGATGAGGAATAACAACAACACCCATAAAAATACCCATCCCCCTTGGGCAACGGCAACGATGAGGGCAGGAATTGAACCTAACACTGGACCAAAAAATGGAATGAGGTTAGTAAACCCTGCAATTACCCCTAAACCGAGGGCAAATTCGTTGATACCCAAAAATTTTAGACCGATGGTAATGGCCACCCCTAAAACGAGGGAAACCAAGATTCTACCTTGGATATACTTACCCATTCTCTCGGTGACAGGCTCAAATTGGGCTTCAATTTTATCGTCCCACGGTTCAGGAAATATTCTTACAAATCCTTTGATTAGTTTATCGGAACCAGCCAAAAGATAGGCGGATAGTAAGATGGAAAGGATTAGGTTAAGGGTTCCCCCTACGATGCCCCTCGTGACCCCTAGGGAGCTTAAAAGTAATTTTTGACTCGATCGCACCCCCCAAGAGATTAAGGCTTGTAAATCGAGAAGTTGATCGATTAATTCTAAGGCTCTAGGTTCGGTAATGCCAAAGCGCATAACTAGGTTTTCTGCGGTATTGCCGAGTATTTCTAGGTAAAGGGGAAATTTTTGGATTAATCTTTGTATTTGGGTAAATACGGTGGGCCCAATTACCAATCCTCCCCCTACGAGGATGCCAATGATAATGAGGTAAGCTAGGATAACCCCTAGCCAACGGGGAACAAATTTTTCGGCAGAATCAACGATGGGGGCAAGGGTGGCCGCAAGTACGGCCGCAATCATCAGGGTGACAAGAAGCCCTCGCAGATGCCATAGTAGAATTAAACATAAAATTACGGAGATTAATATGGCAAGACTACTGAGGGAGATTTTTAGTCTTGATTCGTTCATAAAGTTATAGAATTGATTATTTAATAGCTGGTATTATCTGTTCAATTCTACGTTGTTTTTCTGTTTTAATCACCCTTCTGCTTTTTCTTCTTTGATGGGGTTTTTGGCGGAGAATCCCCAAGTAAATATACTGATAATTGTGATTATCATTACCCATTCTGGGGGTACTAAATTAGGGTCAATTACTTTGACAATTAATCTTAATCCCACTAAACCTACGGTAATAAATCCTGCGTCTTCTAGGTGGGTATATTCTTCTATCCAACGGATAAAGAGTTGGGCTAAAAACCGTAGGGCAATAACGCCGATGGTACCCCCTGCGATGATTAACCATATCTCATCGGCTACGGCAATGGCGGTGGTTACACTATCAAGGGAAAAGGCTAAGTCGGTAACCGCTATCATGGGAATGGCTTGCCAAAGTCCTTTAAAGTTTAGATTAGATACTGCTTCGGAGTCGTCACTTCTGTTGGTATAGTAACGAAAAACAAGCCACAGTAAATATAATCCCCCCGCTACGGAAAATTGCCAATATTTAATTACCCATGTGGCGGTAATAATAAGGGTAATACGCAATATATAAGCTAAAACTAAGCCCACATTTAGGGCGTACTGTTGTTCTTTTTCGGTTTCTAACCCTTGGGCTATGGAGGCAAGGGCGATCGCATTATCGGCGGATAAAACAGCTTCTAGGGCTACTAATATCACTAGGATAAAGAGGGTTTCGATACCAAAATCAATGGAGGGATGTAAAACTTGGTCTAACATTCAGTATTGTGCCTATGGTTAACGGATTATTGATTAATATAGCTTGAGTTGGAATCAAGATTTTATTTCTTTGGTTATTATTAATAATTGGTTTACAGTTTTAGGGTTCGTTGGGGTTTGTCATTACTACTTTTGGTTTAATTATTAAGCCTTCTAGTCCTTGTTTAATTTCACTAATGCCCATAAATTTTTGCTCTTTATTGTAGGTACGATAAAAGGTGTCATTATCATCTTCGTTATAGCTTAATTTTTGCCCTTGTTGCCATCGCCAACTTTCATGATCATCAAGGGTTAATAGAGGCATTGTTTCTAGTAATAAATCGGGGGCAATTAATGTTAGTTGATTATTGTTTTTTTCTTCTTCTAATTGTTCTAATGTAACACTGTTGTTAATAGATAGGTTACAGCTGAGGGTTCTTTCTAGGTTAGCTAGGGTTGCCCCTGTACCTACTTTTTGCCCCAAGTCACGGGCGATCGCCCTTATATAAGTACCTGCACCACAAGTAATATCTAAATCTAACTCTGGAAAATCTCCCCCTTGCCAATGGATGATTTTTATATCAAATATTTCTACCTTTCTACTAGGAATATTAACCTCTTTTCCTTGCCTTGCCAACTCATACATTTTTTTGCCATCCTGTTTTATGGCACTGTAAATAGGCGGAATTTGTTCTATATTTCCCAAAAAATCTGAGATAAAATTATTAATATTTTCTAAACTTAAATCAGGGCATTTTTCTTGGGTAATTATCTCTCCCTCTAAATCATCGGTGGTGGTAGTCAGTCCAAATCTTATCTTTGCCCGATAGGCTTTTGTCGTAGGTAAAAACTGCAATAAACGAGTGGCTTTTCCTACCGCAATGGGTAATACTCCCGTAGCTAAGGGATCTAGTGTACCACCATGACCCACTTTTTTTGTTCTTAATATCCTTCTTACCCTAGCAACACAATCATGGGATGAAAACCCTTTAGGCTTGTGAAGGTTAATAAATCCCATTACTGTCATCACTAATTATCCTTACAATCTTTTAAACCACCTTATAGGGTAACAGGTTTATTTTAACTATTTCAAACTTGTTGAGATCTTTTGATAGCTAACTCGAAACAATTTTGCGTTTGTCTAATACTATTAACACCATTTACCCTAGGAAGACTAGAGTTTACAAAAGAGTTATGAACAATATTTCCTTCTGTATCAATGTCATCTTGTGAGTTAACCGCAGCATTGAGGGCATAATAGTTACAATCACTCAAGTCAACTTTTTCATGGACTTTAGCGTAGAAATAGTTACAAAAAACTTGTTCTATATTGGTACTTTCATCAATAATCCAATCTTCAATATTTGCCCCAGTGAGATTAGCGTGGGTAAAGTCGGCAGCCATAGCATTAACGCAACTTAAATCAACCTGAGTTAAATTAGCATCAACAAGTCTTGTACCCACTAAAATTGCTTCGGTAAGGTAAGAGTCGCTTAAATCGGCTTCATTCAATTTAGAATCGGTAAAATCAGTTTTAATAAAGTAGCATCCTACCATTTTGGCTTCTACTAGGTTAGAGTTACGGATATTGGCTTGACCAAAATCACTGCCATTTAATACTGCTTGATAAAAATTAGCGTCATTAAAGGATGCTTTGTGGGCTTCGGCATCTTTCATGGTTACTTTGCTGAGGTTGGCACGGTGAAAGTTAGCCCCTGTGCAGTTGGCCCCTGTCAAAATTGCCCCAGATAGATTGGCTTCTCTTAGGTTTACTCCTTTAAAGTTGATACCCTCTAAGTTACGGTGACTCAAATCAACTGCCCTTAACTCTGGAAGGATGTCAGGATTTGCTTTACGCCATAAATTCCATTTCTGAACAGATGTTAACATTTTTAGGTGTTGAATTTGAGTAGTCATGGCTATTTTTGAAATTTTTATCTTTATGTGTTTTATTTCCTTAAACCAATCTTAACATAACGTAATAGAGATTGTGTAGTTTTGTAACAAGAATAACTTTTTTTAAACCAAATAGTGCGTTAACTTTCTGGGGGGAATGGAGTTTGATGGAGTAAGACGGACTCTGCAAATATAGAGTAAAAGAATGAAACTAACAATGGGCTTAGGCCCATTGCCCATAAACAGTAAATAAAAATACGGTTTATAAATTGGATTGAGTATGAGGATTTTTAACCCCTTGTTATATTATGGCTTATCCCATGATAATCAATTGACGGTTAATGAGCGATCGCACCTGATCTAAAGTACCATTAACTTGAGATAGAATATGTTCTACTGTCAAATTTTCATTAGGATTGTGGGAAGCTAACTTCATGAACTCAAACTCCCCATCCGTGAGAGTAACGGGTTGATAGTTATAATCGAGTAAACTTTTGCTCTCCCAACCCAACATACAAGGATTTAACTCTGGTTTAGCTCTTAATAATAGTTGATCATCTTGCCATGTTTGCCGATGATGGGGGGATTTTGCAAGGAAAAACTCATAATGGGTTACATTGGAAGGATCTAATAATTCTACTAAACGATAACGTTCTTGGGTGGTTAATTGTTGTACCCGTTGTAGTAAATCCTCACTTTTGATTAACCTTTCTACTTGCCAAAAATCACGGTTAGAAAAATCTACAAATTCCAACCCAGAAGTATGGATAAACTCGAATAGACTATCAATATTGTAATCAAACTCATTGGGGTGAACATACATATCAGCAAAACATTCATCCCGTTGATTTTCCAATGCCCATCGTTCCTTTTCCCGTTGTAGAATACGGCTATATTCGGGTAATCCTGCAAATAATTCCCTGCCTACCGCCACACCATCTCGATAATCTCCTATTTTATCTCCTTGGATAAGGGCGATCGCCCTTTGCATCAGTAAAATTTCCCATCTACCCAACTCCCCATAAACAAAAATATGGAATAAACCATCATCCCCCAACTTATCCGCCAAGGCTTGAATACCAATGACTGGATTAGGTAAATGATGTAAAACTCCCACCGAGTTAATAAAATCAAAAGAGCCTTCTAACTCCCTTGCATTTTCCAAATTAAACTGTCTAAACTCAATATTCCCTTGGAAACTTTTTAAAACCCCAGACTTTTCCAACCGTTTCTGGGCAGTAGCCAAAGCATTCTCACTAATATCCACCGCCAAAATATCTGCCGTGGGATTGTGTAATACCAAATATTCCGTACTTGAACCCGTACCACAACCAGCATCCAAAATTCTAACCTGTGCCTTGCTAGGTTTTCTACCCTTGCAAAAACTATAGGCTGATTGATAATGCCATCGCCAATTATACCCCGGGGGTGGCTCATCCAAAAGAGGATCAGGGGGAAAAGGATAAGTATTATATAATTTTTGAACTGCGTTTCTAACTTCAGACATAATCGCCCATGATAAATAAATAAACCATTAACAATTTACCATTGCAGCCATCCCTAAAATTTTTCTGTCCTAAAAAGAATACCCCCCCCAAAAAGCCTAGGGAGGGAAAATAAAACTCTATTAATTTTTTTTAACCATTTAACTTCTTGTTAAGGATTTGGTTAGCTAACTTAGGCTCGGCACGTCCACCAGTTTTCTTCATCAGTTGACCTACAAAAAAGCCTTGTAGCTTGGTTTTTCCAGCCCTAAACTGTTCTAATTTATCAGGATTTTCTGCCAATACTTCATCGATAATTTTAGCTAACTCATCGGGATCTGAAATACTAACTAACCCTTTACTCTCGACAATTTGTTTAGGAGAGCCACCTTTTTCCAACAAATCAGGTAAGATTTCCTTGGCAATTTTACCGCTAATGGTACCATTTTCAATGAGAGTAACCAACTCCGCCAACATCTCAGGTTTGAGGGCAATTTTAGTAATATCTAAATCCAAATTACTGTTAAGATAGGCGGCGATGTCTTGGGTTATCCAATTGGCTGCCCCCTTGGCACTAGCGCCCCCAGATACTACCGCTTCAAAGTAAAGGGCTACATCCCTATCATCACACAATACCCTCGCATCATAGGCAGATAAACCATATTCGCTTTCATAACGAATGCGTTTTTGGGCAGGAAGTTCGGGTAATTTTTTCTGTAAATCCTCCAATTGGGCATCGGTAATTTCGAGGGGGGGTAAATCGGGTTCAGGAAAATAACGATAATCGCTAGAGCCTTCTTTTATCCTCATGCTGATAGTGCGCTGACTTCCTTCTTCCCATAGTCGGGTTTCTTGGAGGATAGGTTCACCATTTTCTACGGCTTCGATTTGTCTTTCAATTTCGTATTCAATGGCTTTTTGAATGGCACTAAAGGAGTTCATATTTTTGATTTCTACCTTTACACCAAATTCTTTTTGTCCTTCAGGGCGCACGGAAATGTTAACATCACAACGTAATGAGCCTTCTTGCATATTACCGTCACCGATGCCTAAATAGCGGACGATACGGCGTAATTCCTGTACATATTCCGAGGCTTCTTGCCCACTGCGTAAATCGGGTTCGGATACAATTTCGAGCAAAGGAACACCTGTACGATTAAAGTCTACCAGAGAATGGGTTGACCCTGAGAGGCGATCGCTCCCTGCATGTACCAATTTACCTGCATCTTCTTCCATGTGTAACCTTGTGATACCAATGGTTTTGCGGGTGGCTTCTTTGGTTTTAGGATCTACTAATTCAATTTCTAATTTACCATGTTCAACAATGGGCAAGTCAAACTGAGAAATTTGGTAGTTTTTGGGTAAGTCAGGATAAAAATATTGTTTACGATCAAATTTACTATAACGGGCAATTTGTCCTTGTAAGGCTAAACCCATCTTGATAGCGGAGTTTAACACTTCTTCGTTTAAGACTGGCAAAACTCCAGGATGCCCAAGACATACGGGGCAAACATTGGTATTAGGTGGGCTATCAAATTCCGTTGAACAACTACAAAAAATTTTGCTCTTGGTGTTGAGTTGACAATGGGTTTCTAAACCGATAATTGCTTCATATTTTGTTTTAGTAGCTGTTGCACTCATATATATATATATCTAATAACTAATAATTCTCTCTTGATTGCTTTATTTTATCCTTTTTAGGACAAGGAACAATGGACAATTAGCAGTTGAGAATGTAATTTTATGTTTATTCCCCCCCATCACCCCATCCCCTTATTTCCAAGCCATTGCCTATTCCCTAGTTTCTATTGCACGAAAAGAACAACGATGGGAAAATATAAACCGTGACAATTCCAAGAAAATTTTAATAATGTCAGATTTAAAAACCCAATTACAAGAACAAATTGCCGAGATTGACTGGAAAGATTTAATCCCCCATGCCCAAAGGGATGTCATCATCGTTGTTAATGATAATTTAGATTTAATTGATGTGGGAAGTGCGATCGCCCTTAACGACACAAAAACCATCGAAAACTTGATTAGCGAACAATTAATTCAAAAACCCACCGCCGAACAATTAAGCCACTGGAATAGTCAGCCCACCACCCAATTTAGCACCATTATCGTTCAACCCTTTGTATTAATTAAAAACTGTAAATATTAATAAGGGAATAGAGAACAGGGAATGGTGATAATATCTTAAATACTAAGTCATTTTAATTGTTAATTATCCATTGTTAACTGTTCATTGAAAAAACTGCTATGGTAAAAATTGAGAGTGGAACAAATAAGCAAAATTAAAGTTTAATTACCCATTATCAATTATCCATTATCAATTATCCATTGACTTCCCCTTGTTTCAAACCACCCGAAGACGTTTAGCCCTCTATTACACCATTGTTACAGCGGTATTATTAATTATCTTTGCCATCGGGATTTATGGCTATGTTTATAAAACCCTCATTGACAGAATTGATGATACCCTCAAACACGTGGTTGAAATTGTTGAACCTTCCCTCGTGATAGATGATGTCAGCTTAGGGGAAGGAAAGTATAAATTAAATATCAATGCTAGTTTCCGTCAACATCCTGATACTACTAATAAAGTAGAAGATGATCACATTGATTTAGAATGGTTTAGTCCTAATGGGGAGTTATTATGGCAGACTTTAGAAGAGCCCTTACCCATACCCCTTTCCTTCCACTCTGGGGGGAAAACTATCCGTATGTCTTCCGATTACCTATTACGACAAATTACCAAAAGAATAGAAGTAGGGCGCTATGTTTTAGGTTATCTGCGGGTGAGTCATCCCCTTTTTGATGTCATCAAACCCATTCGTCAACTAATTACGGATTTAATTATCGGCGTAACATTAATGATTACTTCTGTAGGGGCGATCGGTTGGTTTCTCTCAGGTATTGCCATTCAACCCGTCAAAGAATCCTACCAAAGTTTGAAACAATTCACCGCCGATGCTTCCCATGAGTTGAGAAATCCCATTGCCACCATTAAAACCAATATCCAAAGTATTTTAGCCTATCCAGATATGGAGCCAGAGCAAAATAAAAAACAGTTGGAAATTGTTGAACGTTTAACGGAAAGATTATCTAATTTAGTTAATGATTTATTGTTTTTAGCCCGTAGTGATAGCGGTATTATCAATCCCACTTTTCAATCTATTCCCCTTGATTCTTTGTTGCTTGAAGTGGTGGAAGAACAAGTAATTATTGCTAAGGAAAAATCTATTAATTTATCATTGGAGATAATAGATAATATTTATGAGCCTAACTTAAAGGAATTAGATGACATTGAATATTTGTTTACCATAGAGGGAGACTGGGGGCAGTTAATCCGTCTTTTTACTAATTTAATTAGTAATGCAATTATCCATGGATTTGAAGAAAATAATAATAAAAAAGCTACTATTCAAGTAATATTAAAAAGCATCAAAAAAACAAATAAACTTTATTGTAGCGTTGAAATTAAAGATAATGGTATCGGCATAGAAAAAGAAAATGTCCCCCATCTTTTTGATAGATTTTATCGGGGTGATTCTGCCCGTAGTTATCGGGATAACAATAACAGTAACACAGGGTTAGGCTTGGCGATCGCCCGTGCCATCATCGAAAACCATCACGGTAGCATAAAAGTAGAAAGTAACCCCCATGAGGGAACAAATTTTATCGTTAAGCTACCCAATAAATAGGGGGCATATTTCACACCCCCAAAGAATATTAGCCCATAATTTTAGGAACTCGGAAAAAGTCATCATCCCGAGAAGGGGCATTATCTAATAAACTTTCCCTATCTTCATAGGTAGTTTGTGCATCGGTGCGCATAATATTACTAACATCAATCGCCCTTGTCGTGGGTTCTACTTCACTGGTATCTAACTCACTCAATTGATCAAAATATTCAAGAATAGCATTTAACTGAGAGCCAAATTCTTGCTCCTCCTGTTCGCTAATCTCTAAACGGGCTAAATTAGCCACTTTTTTAACTTCTTCCTGACTGATACTCATAAAAAATAATAACTAATAAAAAATAATCAAAACCCTATTAATCATAACAGGGAATAGGAAATTTAATTATTACACTTCATTCCAATGTCAGCCTAAATTTAGATTTAATAAGCTTTAGTAATAGAGTTGTTGCGAAATAGGTTTTTTCCCAAATTTAATTCTTATTTGATAAGAGTTTTGGATACGCAGATATTTAATTCAGAACAAGTCTAATATATCCTGTTATTAGAGAGAGTTTAAGTAAGGTAATAACTTGTACAAAAAGAGCAATTTGGGTTTATTAAATCCCCCAATTCTGGGGGACTCATATTACTCACAGTCAAATTTATTGACACCTTAACGAGAATGAATACCACAAAATGTTTCCACACCACCAGCGACTCCTCCCCCGCTACCTCCTGAGACTGCCGTTGCGGTTACACCAATCGCAGTCCGAACGCTAGGAGGTAAATTTGTATAATTTTGACAAGCCTTCAAAATATTTCTTGCCACACGATCAGAAACAGATCTTCCCCTACGCTCAGTGAATTCTAATTGCATACTATGAACATATTTAGCAATATCTGGGCTGATATATTGTGTATTACTTGCAAACCTGATTGATGGACACATAGGATCGGTCGTCGAACAGGCCGTCGGAATGTCAAAATGTTCAGAGACAAATAATTCTCTACCTATTCGATCCAAACCCACAACAGTTACTGTAGGTCTGGAAGCCCTAGTAATATGTCTTGATCTTGATCTTCCTTCTATATATAGTCGTCCGCCACGATTTAGAGTAACAGTAGCCCCACCAGTTGCTCTTGTCGATAAAGTGACACTCCGTTCCGCTCTCACAGTAGGTGCTGTTTCTGGTTCCATATAGTTTATTGGGTCTGGAGTAGGACTGGGATTTGGGTTAGGAGTTGGTGTGGGAGATTCGTCATTACAAGTCAAACCTTGAGTAAATTGGGTCGCTCCAGAACGAATATTCACCTCTGTCATCTGATATGTTCTCCCTCCAATATTTACAGGATGATCTCCACTCCAAACTCGACCAGAGTTATCTGTTGCTTCTGCATAATAGTAAAAAATTCTATTGTTGGTTACTACGCCCCGTAAACTAGTAGGACCTTCTTGTGGGTCAAAATTATACCAAGAAGCTGTTTCCCAGTCTCCTGTATTATTTCGAAATCGAACCGCTAAACGAATAGGGGTTGATTGACATCTATTAATAAATAGAAGTCTTATATTTCTTGCTTGGGTTATGGTGATAGAATTTGTCGGGGTCTGATTACTTTGAGATAAAGCAGTTGGTGCTGTAACGAAAAAGAGACTCAATCCCAAAGATGTTGTGAGTAAACTTAAGGGCAGTGTAAAGCGTTTTTTCATGGCAAATTACCTCCTAGTATGCTTTTCACCTTACAGCTAAAGAATTGATTTCCAATCTAAAAGTTTGCTAAGTATATGATAACCATCTTTTTCACTGAAAATTTTACGCTAATGGCTATAGATTTTTTAACTAATAGGTTATTTTTACTGTTTTGATGTAGTCTGCATACCGTTCATTTTTTTATTTCTATGAAATATTATAGCAATTATTGATTGATTTTTTATATTAATAAAAGTAAACATATATTTCCAAATATTACACTCTTATTATTAAGGAATTACTTTCATAAAACCAATCGTATATATTGTTCCTGATTAAGTTGTATCAGTTTAGAGGAAACAGATTCTGCCAAAAACTGGTCTATCTACAAATGAATAAATAGAGCTTCAGCAGATTCAGAGAATAGAAGTAATGGGGGATAAAGAACGCTTAGAGTCAAAACTTTAATAGTTTTACGATTATTTTTCATTGCCTTTTCTCTTTGATTGAACTATTTTAACTGTATTTCTTAAATATAAAATTGTTGCAAGAAAAATACTCACACGGAAATTATACGGAAATTATATTTTAAAATTCTCTGAGGAAATTATTCACTTTATTTCATGGAAGTTTATCTATGCTATGTTTACTATTAAAAAATAGTTGTATTTTTGACACACATAATAAGAATCAAAAATGGACAATTGACAATTAAGATTATCCATCATCAATTCTCCATTATCAATTTCAATTATTAAAAGAATACATCCATTTCTGATCTACCAGTGGTTTTGAGCCAGTTTTGAGCCTCTAGGTAACTATTAGGGGAAAGTCTAATGGCTTGTTTCCAATACTCCGCTGCCTTATCAAAAAGATTTTCTGCCTCATCTTCCTTTCCTTCTTGTTTACATTTATCCCCTTGATAGTGGTATAGCACCGCAATATTATTTAGGGCAGAAGGTTTACGAGGATTAAGTTCTAAGCACTGATGATAATACCCTAGGGCTTCTTCCAATTTACCATTACTAGCATGGATTAAACCCATATTATAGAGGATTTCGCTGCGATCGCCCGGATCATCCTCTAATCTGAGGGCTTCTTCATAGTTTTCAAGGGCTTCAGCATATTCCCCATCCGCTTGGGCAGACATACCATCACGGTAATAAACAAAAGCCTCCTTTGCCCTAGCATTAATCGGTAAAACCTTTAGAATAATATCCGCCATGACGGTAAAAGTTTTATCGATAAAATTATCATTCTTTTGTGATCTACCCATATATTTGATTTATTAAAAAATTAAAAGACTTTTCTTGATCCTAATACAACGACTAATTATCTTGTGTTTAATTTTATTGCACAATCCCCTCCGAAGAAATTTAAACCCCATCCCCACAATGATAATTTGTTGTCAATGCAGAAACAGGGTCTAAAATAAGCAAAACAAAACAAATTGAAGTTTAATTGTCCATTGTCAATTATCAATTGTTAATCCCAGTTTGCCCAATCTTGAGGTTTGAGGAAAATATCATATAATTCGGCTTCAGGGGTATTAGGTTCAGGGGTATAACCATATTCCCAGCGCACCAAGGGAGGTAGAGACATTAAAATAGACTCCGTGCGCCCATTGGTTTGTAAACCGAAAATAGTTCCCCTATCGTAAACCAAATTAAATTCCACATAACGACCACGACGATATAATTGGAAGTTTCTCTGGCGATCGCCATAATCCATATTACGACGTTTTTCAGCAATAGGGCTATAGGCAGGTAAAAAAGTCTTACCGCAATCCTGCACAAAAGCAAAAATTTCTTCCCAACTACGTTGTTTTTGAGGAGGTAACTGATTACTGTACTGCGCCGCCGCCTTATCTGGGTGAGGCCCACGATAAATAGGATCATTGCCATCCTGATAATCAAAGAAAAGCCCCCCTACCCCACGGGTTTCATCACGATGTTTTAAATAAAAATACTCATCGCACCAACGCTTAAACACATTGTAATACTCTGGATGGTGCTTATCACAAGTCTTTTTAAAAGTAGTGTGAAAATGCTTCGCATCCTCAGCAAAAGGATAATAAGGAGTTAAATCAGCACCCCCCCCAAACCACCATACTGGGCCCGCCTCAAAATAACGATAATTTAAATGTACCGTAGGAATATAAGGATTTTTAGGGTGCAATACCATCGAAGTACCCGTGGCATAAAAACGATGTCCCTCCGCTTCAGGACGTTGTTTCAGAATACTAGGGGGAAGATTATCACCCCATACCTCAGAAAAATTGACTCCCCCCTGTTCAAAAACATCTCCATTAGTCATAACACGGGAGCGGCCACCGCCTCCTTCCTCCCTTTCCCAACTTTCTTCCTGAAACTTACCCTTACCGTCTAAGGCTTCTAAACCTTGGCAAATCTCATCTTGGATAGACTGCATAAACTGACTTACCCTAGTTTTTGCATCTTCTGGAGGAAAAGAAGTAGAATTGATGGGGTTAGTATTTTCTTTGGTCGCCGTATTCATAATTTTTTTTTAAATATTGCTAAAAATAACTTACAATCTATCAATCTAAACTGTAAGGGGTCTTGGAACTTAAAATTTTTGCAGTTCTTAATATTATGAAATAAAAAAACGCCTTCAGCAATAATTGATCAACACTAACTTTTAATAGTTTATTAGCACAGATAAATTATTTATCAATTATCCATTGCTTACCATCATGACTTTTAACTTTTCCTTTAAATTACTTCTGGCAGATGGCGAAAAACTTTTATGTCAATGCTCTCTCTACAAAACCTATCGAGTAACAACAAATATTCCCGTGGACGTGGTATGGCATCGTTTGATTAACCTAGCAGATATGTCTTGGCATCCCCTATTTGTCAAAACTAGATTACCCAAGGGATTAATTCCAAAACCGGGGTTAATTTTTGGGGTGGTAACTCGTCTTACCCCCATTCCTATCAGGGTATTTGTGGAAAATGTGCGCCCCAAGGAATTTTTGAGTATTCGTCTATTAGCCATACCCGGTATTGAGCAAAGAATTACCTATCAGATGGAATCAACTCTACGGGGCAGTTATATTGCCTATTCCATCACCCTCAAGGGGTGGCTATCCCCTCTTATTTGGTGGTTTATTAAGCCCTATTCTGCCAAGGTGGCTTCTGAGTTGGTTAATGCCGCCGCCAAGTCTTTGCCATAGAAAAATCCGCCATTTGATGACGGAGAATATCAAGGAATTATTTATCTTTACGAGAATTATGTCCAAACCATGATCTTTTTTCTTGATTAGCTGTATATTTTTCTTGCAATAGTTGAGTTACATCTTCCATGGTGCCTTCTGGTAATACCCATCCATTTTCGATGTCTGGAAAGTCTAGTTGACAATTTTCGCACTTTTTATCAGGATAAAAGCGAATGGGACACCAAAAGGATTCTACATTACGTAACATTTCACTACCCAATGACCATACCCCTGTCATCCAGTCGCAATATAAGCACCAGATTAAGTCATAGCCAATTAATCCTTCAAATTTTTGACGGGAAACATTAACCCATTCTTTTGCTTCGTATTTAGGTAGTTTAACTAACCAAGTCAAGGGGGGATAGACAACAATTTCAGCCAGACGCACAAGCCAAAATAGGGGAATTGCTAGGGCTGTAATCCACACGGCTAGATGGTTACGCCATTTTCCTACCATGGTGCTTAATGTGCTGTGAATATTACTTTTAGGTCTTGTGTGTAACGATTCGTGAGCGAAAATCCAAATCCAAAGACTGGTAAATTCAGCGAGTAAAGCAATTCCGACTCCTTGCCACTGGGCAATAATTGAACCGATGAGGAGAGGTAATGGCATAAAATATGCTAAGGCTAAATCAATGCCGGGGGCATAACAAAGTCTATCGGAAAGTTTTTTTCCCGTGTCTCCCAACCGAGGTAATAAATGCAATATAGAAATCCCTAATATTAAGAATAGGACTAGATAGAGATATAGTTTTATTAACATTTATTTTTTTTAATGAATATTAGTCTTCAGTATAGAAGTATCAACTCAGAAAATAGGGGAACTAATAAGTTTTATGACGTGGGGATAAAGAGGTAAAACCATATGCCCATAGTTTACCGTTAGCTATCTGGGCGATCGCCCTTCCTCCCATATTTCGCCCCAAAACTAAGCTCCCCCTTGCATAATCTGAGAAAGTTTGTTATACTCGTAAGAGTGATGACGCGGGATAGAGCAGTCAGGTAGCTCGTCGGGCTCATAACCCGAAGGTCGGTGGTTCAAATCCGCCTCCCGCCATGTTAAAAGATTAAGGGGCTAGTAAATTTTTACCTAGTCTCTTTTTCTTATATACCTCTGCCACTTCAGGCATCCATTGCTCAAAGTGATATAGCAATAGGGTTGCTAAGTCTCGGATTTCCGATTGGGCATCTTTGGGTAAGCGTAGGTCACAAAAATGCAATAGACTTCGGGCATTAAAAGACACTACAAAATGTTGACGGATATTTTGGGTTAATATATCCCTAGCGTGTTCTGGGGCATAACCATCATTGTTTATTTTTTCCGCATAATAGGCGATCGCACCTTGGGTAAAAGCAATATCCTTATTACGGGTATCCTGAGAATAAAAATATTTATTACCCTCCCGATCAAAATAATTACCAATAGCCCGAAAATAAAATAAACTCTCAATTTCTTGGGCAATAACTTCAAAATCCACCGATTGGGCTTGCAACTCCTCAATTTTTTTGGCAAGATTCAAAATTCGTTGGCTAGTATAACGCTGAGATTGACAATCAAAACTTACCCCCACCCGATGGGTGCGCGCCTGTACCATCACCGAATGGGGAAAATTAATTACATTAAAAGTAATACTAGGATGTTCAATAATACCCCAGTGCATCTTATTAACACAATTACGAACAATTCTTCTGCCCAATTCCGCCTCAGAATAACTAGCTAACTTTTCGTATTCCTCCGCCACAAAACTCTCACTATAATCTTGGTGCATTGCCAAATAACAAAGCAGATTAGGGCGATCGGTTTTCCCCAATACAGTAACCTTAAAACGAGGATCTAATAACTCTAAATTATCGGTCATCTCCATCTCCTTGTAACGTTTGATTTTCTTTTCTTTTAAGCAGTTTAGAAATATTAGCTTCCATCACTTCTTCAGGGTTTAACCCCAATTCATCACATAATCTTGCCCAATACCACAGCACATCTCCTAACTCCTTCGTTAATTTATCTTGGGCTTGTGCGAGGGGAAAATCTTTACGGATATACTTTTTCACCACCCCACTAACTTCCCCAGCCTCGGAAGCCAGTCCAAGGGTTAGATACTCCAAAAAAGTATCAGGAGGATAGATAGCCGTTTGTTTTGTTAACTCAACATATTCGTTTATATTCATAAAAAAATTATCTCAACTTGATAAAATAAATACTCATTGTTTTTCAAACACCACGATTCTGCACAACATTTAAGTCTAAATATTTAATAAAATTAACCAAATCTTTTGACCAAAAAGAATAAAAGACATTGATTAATAAATATGGTTACAGAAAAAGACAACGGACAAGTAAAAAAGTATCCCATTGTCCATTGCCTATTGTCAATTATTAATTTGCCCTTAACGGCGAGGAAATCGACGACGTTGTAGAAACTCAGGAATATCCAACCCAGCGAGGGGATTCCCTTCTGAGTCCGAATCATCGGACTTTTCTTCATCCTCATCCTTGCTAGAAGAAGCTAGGGGAATACTAGGAGGGGTAGGAGGAGAAATAATATTCTGTAAAGAATCATCAGAGACATTGTCTGCGGAAAATCCTGTGGCAATAACCGTGATGCGAATTTCTCCCTGCATACTCTCATCTATCACCGCACCAAAAATAATATTAGCATTGGGATCTACAATATCGTAGATGGTTTCCGCCACCGTGTTAACCTCATGGAGAGTCAAATCATTGCCCCCAGTGATATTTAACACAACTCCCTTTGCCCCTTGAATAGAAGACTCAATCAGAGGAGAAGAAATAGCCGCCACCGCACTTTCCTTTGCCCGAGATTTTCCTGAGCCAATGCCAATACCCATTAGGGCTGAACCTGCATCCGCCATAACTGCCCTGACATCGGCAAAGTCCACGTTAACTAAACCTGGAATAGTGATGATGTCGGAAATACCTTGTACCCCTTGACGGAGAATATCATCGGCAATGCGGAAAGATTCTTGTAAAGGAGTTTCGGAAGGAATAACCGATAAAAGTTTGTTGTTAGGAATAACAATGAGGGTATCAACTCTACTTTGTAGGGCGGCGATGCCATCATCGGCTTGGGTGGTGCGTCTTCTGCCCTCAAAGGTGAAAGGGCGAGTAACTACCCCTACGGTAAGGCAACCCATCTCCTTGGCGATTTCAGCGACGATAGGGGCTGCCCCTGTGCCTGTACCTCCGCCCATGCCTGCGGTGATAAAAACAAGGTCGGTATTTTCAAGGGCTTTAGCGATTTCTTCCCGAGATTCTTCGGCGGCTTTTTGCCCGATGGAAGGATTACCCCCTGCCCCTAAACCTCGGGTGAGTTTTTGCCCAATTTGTAGGCAATAGGTGGCCATGGATTCGGTGAGGGCTTGGGCATCGGTGTTAATTTGCCAAAATTCTACCCCCGAGACGTTACTTTGAATCATGCGATTAACGGCATTACAACCTCCACCGCCAACGCCGATGACTTTGATTTGGGCTACGTTGCTAGGGACTATTTGACGGGAATTCATATTAGTTTCAACGGGGGGAGTTTGAGCCTTGGGCTTTTGGGTTTTTTGAGGGGAGTTATTATTTTGATTCTTTTTTATTCCTGATGACTCAATTAAATATTTGGCAAGGTTGAGATCTGATTCATTCATTTTTTATTTTAGGCTTATTTAGCTATGGTGTTAATAATAAATACTTTTTTTTTAGTAAAAATAAGAGTTACATAAATATTTCAATTTTAGGGAGTAATAGCTTTACCTATGCTCACAAAAATTATAACTTAACCTATGGTATTTATCTTTTTAAGGAATATATGTGGATAATTTTACTTTTGGGCAAAAAAGGTTACTAATTGTTGTAATTTATCCCACGCACTACCACTTTCAATGATCTGTTGTGCTTTTTCAATGGCGGTGGCGTAATCCCCTAGGGGGGTAACTTCTCCCACCTGTAGGGCAAGGGAGGCATTTAATACCACGGCATCGGTTTGGGCTTGGGTGCCTTTTCCTTGTAATACTTGGGTTAAAATCTGGGCATTTTCTTCCACATCTCCTCCTTTTAAATGGGATAGGGGGGCAGGGGTTAAGCCTAATTCTTGGGGGTTAATGGTGGTTTTATTAACATTACCATTATCAATAATTGCCAGATCTGTAATATCTCCTAATCCTGCTTCGTCTAGTTTTTCTCTACCGTGAAGGGCGATCGCACGTTTTATCCCTAAAGTATTAAGGGCGATCGCCATGGGTTCAATAAATTCGGGAGCATATACCCCAATAATCTGCCCTGTAGGACGTAAAGGATTGACCAAAGGGCCAAGTAAATTGAAAATTGTTCTGATTTTTAATTCCCGACGGATAGGCCCCACCGCCTTCATGGCAGGATGCCACCCTGGAGCAAACAAAAAAGTTACCCCTACTTCGTTCAATGCTTGTTTATATTCTTGAATATCTCCATTTAATTTAACCCCAAGATATTCTAAAACATCCGCTGAACCCACTTTACTAGATGCCGAGCGATTACCGTGTTTTGCCACCTTTACGCCCCCCGCTGCCGCCACAAAAGCCACGGCGGTGGAAATATTAAAAGTAGAAGAACCATCTCCCCCAGTGCCACAGGTATCGATAACGGGTACGGTATGGTTAATTAAATCTGATTGTAATGACTGAGATTGCAACACCTGAGCCATCCCTGCCAATTCTATCCCTGAAACCCCTTTGGCTTGTAGTGCTGCCAAAATAGCCCCCGACAAGGCGGGACTAATTTCCTCATTTAGCCACCCTTCCATGAGGGTTGATGCTTGAGCCTGACTCAAGGATTCTTGGGCGAGAAGTTGTTGTAATAATAAAGTCCAGTCCGTCATGGTTGTTGATCAGGTAATTGCAATATTGGCTAAATTTTATCACCGACATTACACACTATCAACTTTTTATATGATGCTTGATATTAAACCCCGTGCTAATAGGATACGGCGTAAGTCCTGAAGGTATTATTTTTAGTGTTGTAGTATTATATATTTGCTTTAGTTCAATAATGTTGCAGACCTAAAATGAACAACACCAGATACTACTTAGGATGGGGAACAGTTTTTTAAAATTTGTGGGCAATGGGCTTAAGCCCATTGTTGGTTTCATTGATTGAGAAAAAGAAATATCTAAAGTTCAGAATTGCCTTCTATTAGAGAATTCATCCCCTCAAGGGTCGATACAATACTACTAGGATCCATAAACATTACCTTACTACTCTGACTGCTACCTATCACCTTACCCGTTTCTAAATATTGTTGGGTGAGTAAAAACTGTAGTGCTTTTTGGGCGAGGGTATCTCCCCGTAACTGATTGACCACAATTTGCAGAGCTTCAGCGGTGGCTTGGGCTTGGAGGATTTGCTGTTGTTTTTCGGCTTCGGCTTCCAAAATAGCGGCTTTTTTCATGGCTTCAGCTTCTAGGAGTTTGGCTTCTGCCCTACCCTGGGCGGAGTTGATAGCGGAATCCCTTTCTCCTTCGGAGGTGAGAATGGAAGCTCTTTTTTTCCTTTCTGCCGTCATCTGTTGTTCCATGGACTGTTGTACGGCAATAGAAGGGGTAATGTCTTTTAGTTCTACCCTCAATACTTTAACACCCCAAGGATCCGTAGCGATGTCTAATTCCCTTAGGAGAATGTTGTTAATTTCGGTTCTAGCGACGAAGGTTTCATCTAGTTCTAATTTTCCTATTTCTGAGCGAATTTGGGTTAAAACTAGGTTTTGCATGGCTGACTGGAGATTTTCGATTTTGTAATAGGCTTTTTCCATGTCAACGATGCGCCAATATACGACGGCATCAACGCTGATAGAGACGTTATCCTTGGTGATACAGGATTGGGGGGGGACATCTAATATTTTGTCTCTGATGGTGTCTTTATAAACCACTTTATCTAAAAAAGGGACTACAAAATTTAGTCCGGGGGAAAGTTTTTTGTTGTAGCTTCCGAGGCGCTCTACGAGGTATTCGTTTTTTTCGTTAACAATTTTGACACTACCGAAAATTGCTGAACCTGCTAGGGCGACGATAAAAAATAGTTGTTCCATGGGTTGTTATTTTTGATGTTTTTTTATTTTAAAGATCGGTTTTTTTATTACCTAATTTTATTAGTTATTAAGGTGTTTTTTTATTAAAAAAGGTTAAGAGAATCTATTTTTTGCTTATATTTATTCTGTTCAAAATTTTCTGGGAAGTACCGATAGGGTGTTACCATGACGACTAACGATATAGACTTTTTCATCGGGGCTAAGTTCGATGGTTTCATCGGCACATACTGCCTGCCATGAATTTCCTTCATACATTACTCTTCCCATTTGCCCGGGGGCGATCGCCGTTATCGTAACAGCTTCATCTTCTTCTAATAATAACGGATCTTTTCTTTTGGGAGAAAAATATTTTTTAGCTAGAAGAATTAAGGAAAAAGAAAGTATCATCCAAATAACAATTAGAGCATTATTATAGGGAAAAATGAGGGAAATACCTGCGACGATAAAAGCGCTTAAGCCCATCATAAATTCCACAAATGCGGTAGGAAAAATAAGCTCCATTAAACAAAATAGAGAGCCTACGATAAGCCATAATAGTACAGGTGATGACATAGAAAACTATTTATGATTACTTAACTTTGTGAACTGAAATTTAAAAAAGTAAACATTAACTATATTTTTTACTCCTAGTCTTATTCTATTACATCCCCCATAGTTGTTTTATTTTGTTTTCTTAGATTAACTTGATAAGTTGTCTTATACATTCCCTAAATAGACTTAGGATGCCCATAAATTTTCTTGCCAAATCTTTAATAAACTTAATATTATCTTAAAAATCTGACAAAAAAGAAAGATCATTAAGAAATTTTCCTATAATATAAAGAACTAAAAATAGAGAAAAAAGTAGAGCTAAACTTAATATTTTCTTTATATTTGCACGATTAACACCAAGAATTTAGGAAGCAATTATGACCATAAATAATATACCAAAAAAACAGGGATTATACGATCCACAAAATGAACATGATGCCTGTGGTGTAGGCTTTGTAGTGCATAAATATGGCAAAAAATCTCACGATACAGTACAACAAGCATTAACCATCTTAATCAACTTAGACCATCGGGGAGGCTGCGGTGCCGAACCCAACACAGGAGACGGTGCAGGGATATTAATGCAAATTCCCCATGGCTTTATGGTTCAGGAAGCCGAAAAATTAGGTATCGCCCTACCCCCCACGGGAGAATATGCGGTCGGGATGATGTTTACTTCCCCCGATGAAGAAAAAAGATTCAAAGCTAGAGCCGTATTTGAAGAAATAGTAGCCGAAGAAGGGCAAAAAGTATTAGGTTGGCGAGATGTACCCACCGATAATTCTGATTTGGGAAAAAGTGCCTTAATTAATGAGCCTTTTGTGCAACAGGTATTTATCGCCAAAAATCCTCACATTGACGATAATACTGCCTTCGAGCGCACTTTATTTGTAATTAGGAAGCGATCGCACCGTGCCATCAAAGCCACAAATATTGATGAATACTGGTATCCTGCCACCATTTCCAGCCGTACCATCGTGTATAAAGGAATGCTCAAACCAGAGCAAGTAGGGAAATATTACCTCGATTTAAACAACCGGGCCCTAGAAACCGCCCTCGCCCTCGTCCATTCCAGATTTAGCACCAACACTTTCCCCAGTTGGGAAAGGGCGCACCCCTACCGCTACATCACCCATAACGGGGAAATAAATACCCTTAGAGGTAACACCAATTGGATGCACGCCCGACAAGCCCTCTTTGAGTCCGAACTATTTGGGGAAGATATGAAAAAAATCCAACCCATCATCAACATGGAAGGAAGCGATTCCCTTATCTTTGATAACGCCCTCGAAATGTTGGTTTTAAGTGGTCGTAGCCTTCCCCATGCCGTCATGATGATGATACCTGAACCTTGGACGGGGCATGAGTCCATGGATGCCGAGAAAAAAGCCTTTTATCAATACCACTCCTGCTTAATGGAGCCTTGGGATGGACCTGCCTCCATCGCCTTTACCGACGGCAAACAAATCGGCGCAATTCTCGATCGCAACGGGTTACGTCCCTCAAGATATATCGTCACCAAAGACGGGCTAGTAATCATGGCATCGGAAGCAGGGGTATTACCCATTGAACCAGAAAGGGTAGAATCCAAAGGCAGACTACAACCCGGGCAGATGTTTTTGGTAGATATGGAAGCAGGGCGCATCGTAGCCGATGAAGAAGTTAAAAGGGCGATCGTCACCGAAAAACCCTATCAACAATGGCTCGACAAAAACCTCTATACCCTCGATGATTTGCCCTCTATTCCCCCCTTATCAAGGGGGGCTGGGGGGGATCTCATACCCTTGCAACAAACCTTCGGTTATACCTTTGAAGACTTGCGGATGTTACTCGCCCCCATGGCAACCAATGGGGTAGAGGCGATCGGCGCCATGGGCATTGATACTCCCCTAGCGGTGTTGAGTGACAAACCCAAACTTTTATACGACTACTTCAAACAACTATTTGCCCAAGTAACTAACCCCCCCATCGACTCCATCCGAGAAGCCATTATCACCTCCGCCGAAACCACCATTGGCAGGGAAGGAAATTTACTTAACCCTCAGCCCGAAAGCGCTCACCTCATCGCCCTGAAAACTCCTGTTATCACTAACGAGGAACTAGCAAAACTCAAAAATTTGACACCCTCCTTATCAACGGGGGATCAATCCCACCAATTCAAAGCCCAGACCCTCTCAATCTTGTTTGACCCCAAAGATGGAGAAAAAGGGATGGAACAAGCCCTAGAGGGGATTTTTGCCCAAGCAGATCAAGCTATTGAAGAAGGATGCACCCATCTTATTTTAAGCGATAGAGGAGTTGACGAAAATCATGCCCCTATTCCCGCCCTCCTGGCGGTGTCAGGATTACACCATCATCTCATTCGCCATGGCACCCGTACCCTCGTTGGTCTAATCCTCGAATCGGGTGAGCCCAAGGAAGTCCATCATTTCGCCCTTCTCCTTGGTTATGGTTGCGGTGCCATTAATCCCTACCTCGCCTATGAAACCATCCACCAGATGATCGAAGAAAAAATGATCATAGGGGTTGACTACGACACGGCCGTTTATAACTACATTAAATGTGTTACCAAAGGGGTAATTAAAATCGCTTCCAAGATTGGTATTTCTACCATCCAAAGTTACCGAGGGGCGCAAATTTTTGAATCCGTGGGCTTGAATGATAGCGTTATTGATAAATACTTTTCTCGCACTGCTTCCCGTTTACAAGGGGTAGGCTTAGAAGTAATCGCCGAGGAAACCACCATGCGCCATAACCACGGTTTCCCTAAACGACAGGTTAACGGACATACCCTCGATGTGGGCGGTGAGTATCAGTGGCGTAAGGATGGAGAAGCCCATTTATTTAATCCTCAAACTATCCATACCCTACAACAGGCCGTTAGAGAAGGGGATTATCAACTGTTTAAAGCCTACTCCCAAATGATCAACGACCATGGAAAACACTACTTCCGTTTGCGGGATTTATTGGAGTTTAAACAACGGGAATCGATTCCTATCGAAGAAGTGGAACCCATTGAAAATATTACAAGGCGGTTTAAAACAGGGGCGATGAGTTATGGTTCAATTTCCAAAGAAGCCCATGAATCCTTGGCGATCGCCATGAACCGTATCGGTGGTAAATCCAACACAGGGGAAGGAGGGGAAGACCCCGAGCGCTATACTTGGACAAATGATCAAGGAGACTCGAAAAACAGTGCTATCAAGCAGGTAGCTAGTGGGCGTTTTGGGGTAAATAGTCTTTATCTCTCCCAAGCCAAAGAAATCCAAATCAAGATGGCGCAGGGTGCAAAACCGGGAGAAGGGGGACAGTTACCTGGTAAGAAGGTTTATCCTTGGATTGCGAAGGTGCGCTATTCTACCCCCGGGGTTGGTTTAATTTCTCCTCCCCCTCACCATGACATCTATTCCATCGAGGATTTGGCGGAGTTAATCCATGATTTGAAAAATGCTAATCGTAACGCCCGTATTAACGTTAAATTAGTTTCTGAGGTGGGAGTCGGTACTATCGCCTCTGGGGTGGCTAAAGCCAAGGCTGATGTGGTTCTCATTTCTGGTTATGATGGCGGTACAGGCGCATCTCCTAAAACCTCTATTAAACACGCTGGATTACCGTGGGAATTAGGTTTGGCGGAAACCCATCAAACCCTGTTATTAAATAATCTCCGTAGCCGTATCGTGGTGGAAACCGATGGACAAATGAAAACTGGGCGCGACATTGCGATCGCCACTTTATTGGGTGCAGAAGAATTTGGTTTTTCCACCGCCCCCCTCGTTAGTCTAGGGTGTATCATGATGCGTGTGTGTCACCTCAACACTTGCCCCGTGGGAGTTGCTACCCAAAACCCCGAACTCCGTGCTAAGTTTACGGGAGATCCAGCCCACACCGTTAATTTCATGACATTTATTGCCCAAGAAATGCGGGAAATCATGGCAGAACTAGGCTTCCGCACGGTGGATGAAATGGTAGGGCGTACAGATGTATTAGAACCGAAAAAAGCCGTTGACCATTGGAAAGCAAAAGGGATAGATATTTCCCCCATTCTTTATCAACCCGATGTAGATCCTGAAATGCCCCGTCATTGTACCATCAAACAGGATCACGGTTTAGACCAATCCCTTGATATAACTAGCTTATTGGATATATGCAAACCAGCCATTGAGAAGGGCGAAAAAGTTAGCGCTACTTTACCCATCAAAAATATTAATCGTGTGGTAGGCACAATTTTAGGTAACGAGATTACCAAAAACCACTGGCAAGGCTTACCCGAAGACACCGTTAATTTACACTTTGTCGGTAGCGCAGGGCAGAGTTTTGGAGCATTTGTACCCAAGGGAGTCACCCTCGAGTTAGAAGGAGATGCCAATGATTATATAGGTAAAGGCTTAAGCGGAGGAAAAATCATCGTTTATCCTGACAAAAAAGCCACCTTCAAAGCAGAGGAAAATATCATCGTTGGTAACGTTGCCTTTTATGGGGCTACCAGTGGCGAAGCCTATCTTTCTGGCATTGCAGGGGAGCGTTTTTGTGTCCGTAACTCTGGGGTAACCACTGTGGTAGAAGGTATTGGCGATCACGGTTGTGAATATATGACGGGGGGTAAAGTGGTTATTATCGGTGCCACTGGTCGTAATTTTGCCGCTGGAATGAGTGGCGGTGTGGCTTATATCCTCGATGAAAAGGGCGATTTTGCTACCCGTTGTAATACAGAAATGGTGGGTTTAGAAACCCTCGATGATGCTTCGGAAATTGCGGAGTTGAAACAGTTAATTACTAATCATCAACAGCTTACTGGTAGTAAAAGAGCGGAAAAAGTTCTGGCTAATTGGCAGGAAAATATCGCTAAATTTGTGAAGGTAATGCCCCGTGATTATAAACGAGTCTTAGAGGCAATTAAAGAAGCCATTGATTCTGGTTTAACAGGAGATGAAGCCTTAAACGCTGCTTTTGAAGCCAATTCTCAAGATGTTGCCCGTGTCGGCGGTAGCTAGAAATAAGGTCAAAGTTCTTATTAAGTCTTAGTTAGTTTAAAGGTGGGTTAAGCGCCCACTTTTTCTTTTTGTAGTTGCTACTTGATACCAAATCCGATGTACAAATTATATTGATTGTTTTTGGCAATGGGCTTAAGCCGATTGTTAGCTGTATTAAAGTTTAACCTTGGAAGTATTATTTCAAAGTATCGGGAAGTAAGTTAACCTGTATTAATAATTATTTTCTAAAGAATAGATTACCTATGATGAAATATTGGAATGAAACCTTAGCTGTTAGTCAAAGAATTTTAACGGAATTAATTAAGAGAAGAAGAAGTTTAATTTTTTGGTCAATTTTTCCTATTTCTATTTTATTTATCAATGGTTATATATTAGGAGAAAGGGCAAATTTAGAGTTATCAGAGGCATTGAAGATGGCAGCACCTCCTAGTCTTGTGGGAGCAGCTTTATTCTTTAGTTGCCTAGGGGGTAGTGTGGCTACGGTGGTATCAGAAAGGGAGCAAAAAACCTTGAAAAGATTGTTTATCTCTCCATTAAGTGGTTTTTCTTATTTTCTTGGTATTTTCATCGCCCATGCTTTAATCGGTATTGGGCAAACTATTCTTGTTTATGGAGTAATTTTTTCGAGGGGGGAAACCATCGAAGGTTCTTTTTTCCTTGGGTTTACTATTCTATGTCTTAGTATTGCTGGTTATGTGGGGGTAGGTTTTATTTTGGGTACTCAACTGGCTAAACGTACGGAGGATGTAAATGCGATCGTGGCAACTTTTGGGGTACCATTATTGATTGTTGGGGGTGCTTTTTTACCCACTTCTCTCTTTCCCGATGGTTTATTAAGAGTTGCTCAATTTAATCCTATTTTTCACATGAATGAGGCTTTAATTGGTGTGTGGGCTGGGGGTGATGATTTTAGGGAGGTACAAAACCATTTTTGGTTTTTACTTATTTTTTCAGGAGTGATGCTTGTTAGTGGTTGGTTTTCCTATTATCGTATGGTGCAGTCAGAAAAGACTTTATAGCAATAGTTTGATTTCGTTCCTCTAATTTTTCCCTTACAATATCTTGGTTTTTTGTGGTTGAGTTTTCCCCTTATGGGGCGATCGCACAGAGCCTTTCCACCTGAATTTTTGCCTCTGACTTTAGAGCAATGATTAATTTCATTATTAAACAAGCCCAGGGGCGATCGCACAGTTCCCCCCTTAATAAGGGGGGTTAGGGGGGATTGAAACCACCCAAGACAGGAGGACTTTGATTAATTTTGCTAATTTCCAGCCACTTTTTTAACCAATTCAATATCTAATTCGAGGGCTTGGGCTATTTGTTCGGCGGTTAAACCTAGTTTTAACAGGTTAGGAATACTAGATATTTTTGCATCAATTTTGCCTTCTGCGTAGGTTTCTTGATAAAAGCGAGTTTTTTTGAAGTCTGATAGGGTAAACATTTTTGCTAATTCCTCCCTTGAGTAATTACTAAATTTGTAGGTTAATATTTTCTCTAATAGTTCTATAATATCTTGGTTTTTTGTGGTTGAGTTTTCGGCTTGTTGAGCAATGGAAAATAGCTTTTCTACTTGAGTTTTTGCCTGAGATTGTGGAGCGATGATTAGTTTCATAATTTCCACTCCAATACTATTAGTAGTGTTTGAGTTTAATTGATCAAGATATACGACAGTTAATTTACCTGAGTCTTTAAATTCTTGATAATAGGATGGAAGGGATATATCTAAACTTTTTTTTGCCCATATAACAACAGCACGGAAGTTTTGCGGTGGTTTGTATTGCCCTAAGTAAGTAAATATTTCAGTGAATAACCGATAGTATAGATTTTCGTCTTTTTGAAATTGTACCTCCACAAAATAGATAGGTTTGTCATCATTGAGAGGGAGAAAAAGTCCGTCGATTCTTTTAGCAAGTTGTTTTAACTCTTGGGAGGTAAATTGATATTCCTTTGCTTATTCGGGGGATAATCCGAGGAAGGAAAATAGGCTATCGGGAAGATTTAAGAATAGTTCGTAAAAGATAGAGTCGGTTTTCATTATTTTGTTTTTTCTAATTCCCCCCTTATTAAGGGGGGTTAGGGGGGATCAAACCAGTCCATTAAGGATTACTCAAATCATAACGGGCATTTTCAGGATTACTACAGTTCGCCGCCGAATCGCCAATACCTGTACGTATCATCCCCACAGACGATACTACTATACATTTTTCAGTACCAGGAATTACTGTACCATTAAAATCTTTTCTGCCGACTATAATAGTTTGAGAAGCATTTGTTCTTCCTTGAAAAGTATAAGTAATTGAAGTTTGTGTAACATTTACAACATCTGGATCATAATTAATTACCTCTAGTACGCAACCAGATGGAGAACCCGTTGTGCTACTTGTACCAATATTGACAGTACAATCTTGACTTCTCCTGTTCGCATTAATCTGAGCTTCTACTAATGTACTTCTAATGCGACTATGGGCTTGATTTACCTGATCTTGGCGCCGAGCATTAACCAAGCTAGGAGTACCAATGGCGGCACTAATACCCACAATAACCAGAATAGCCACGATTTCTACTAAAGTAAAACCTTTTTGGGGATCTTTATTTCTTAGATTAGCAACTAAGTGCAGCATCGGGTATTACCTCCGTTGATAGGGTTGTTACTTGAGTATTACTAGAATTACCACGAGGATGATTTTCTCCGTAGGTTACAGTGTGTGTAATTTGTAAGGTATTTCCGCTGGGCGTGTATTCTCTAAATATATCGTAAGACCTAGCATTAACGCTAACAGTTTGTGCCTCGGGAGTATTTGGAGTTTCAACCCCTGGAAAACGTGGATTCGCACTTGGTTGCAATAATCCATTCGTAGTATCATCTAACAACCTTTCACCATAAGTGTTGGGACATCCACTATTTCCATAAGTACCATCATCATTCCGATCCAACATAAAAGCCTCATAGCGAATCAACTCTAAATCCTGCTGTACCCAGTTAAGGGCTTCGTTTTTGTCTTGGGCTTGAACTCGGAAAAATGTGGCTAATACCACCGCCTGGAGTGAACCGAGGACGAAACCCGTCACCACAAGAATGGTTACAAGGACTTCAATTAGGGTGAAGCCTGATTGTTTATTTTTTTGCCCCAATCTTGATAAAAAGTTTAATTGAATTAATCTTGAATTATTTTTAGTCATTTTAATTAGCTTGCCTCCTTTGCCATGAAGTTATTGATCCAATTCTGTTATAAGGCATACCAATGCCTTGACCATCAACTCCATATGCTTGCTGCACAAGAGACTCTGCGTTATCAGGCACAACTATTTCAACCTGATTTGACTTAGAACCATCCCAAGTATCAGCCCATATAACAGCATTAAAATCAGGATTTGCAGAGCCTCCATTCACGCCTAAAATGGTATTTGGAGCATAAATAAAAGCACTAGAAGTTGTGGCACCTCCAGATACTGAAAATCGTTGCACTGCCTTTCCGCTAGCGTCCCTCATTAAACAAGGGGTAATACTGTTAAGAGATGCTGTGCATCCAAAAATGGCAAAGCGATCAAGTGTTCCTGTATGACGGATAGATGCACCACCACTAAAACTTATATTACCAGTAACATATAATCTGACTGGTGCCGCAGCACTATTAATAGTAATTCGTTGATCTGTATTTCCTGATATGTTGATGCTATCGTTGCCCGATCTTCCCAGTATATATGTATAGTCTTTTGAAAGTAAACTTGCCTTGTTATACCATACAGAAGTTGGATCCTTAACCCAATCTTCTCTTGCCGTGATGTCAGTTGATCTTGGAAGAGTTGTGGAAGAACCTATATTACCAATGGGAATATGACAAGGTAATGCTTGGGTTTTGGAACAAATTGCCGTGGGGGGATCAGGATATGGAGGTAGTAGAGGTGTACCAATTATTAAATCACCTTCTACTTTTGAGTTACTCTTAATATTCATTGCATCTTCTAAATATTCTCGACTCGGTTCTCCATCTTGACAATTCAACGGTTTGGTGGAGGTACAATCAGTACATATAATATTAAAGGTTCTAGTAGAAGAGTTTGGATCTTGTGATAAAATATCGTTGTTGCCTAAGTCAATAACAGTTTCTGCATACAATCCAGGAAAGGAATTCGGGCGGGTCAATGTTTCTATACTTGCGTTGATTTCTATTTGTGCTTTTGAGCTGAAAGTTTCCCCGTTGTCATTTATGCCTTGAACGATTAAAGTTCCAGTATCGTCTGAAGAGTTATAGCTATAAGATTGAATTTTATATCGACGACCATTACCCAATTCTTCTGTAAGAATCGCATCAGTGAGTATTGTTTCACTTGTAGAAGGAGCACATACTGATATATTTGCATCATCTGGTGGATTTCGCCAATCTCTATCTGCAGGAGTAGGATTCTTTATTTCTGGATTGTAATTCAAAGATAAAAAATATGGATATAGAGAACTGAGCTTATCAATAGTACGAGTGATTCCTGTTTCTGCTGTTTCCAAGGCTTGTGTCGCAAACTCATCAGAAGCAACATTAGTTTTATTCCTGCTAGAAGTAAAAATCATGGTGGTAGTAGCCCCCACCAATAATACCCCCAAAGACACCGCAATAATTAAAGTATTTCCTGCCTCTTGGTGATGATGATTAAGGGTTTTTTGCCATAGCCATAATAATGATTTTAGGGGAGATTGGGGTGGTTTGTGGGACATGGGATGATTTCCTCCGTTTATTCTAATAATATTAGTAGTTGAAAAGAAAAGTTAATAATTATTTAATATGAAGTTTAATAGTTGTAATGATTATCTTGAATAGCTATTTTATAGGGTTTAAACAAAGATTATCACCCCTAGGTGTTTCTTAAATCTTGCCCATACCTATACATTTTATTTTGTTATATATTATTTTTATTATAACTTTATTAGTTCTTTTTATGTAATGGGAAATATATGTACGTAAATATACTTGATTTTCACAGTAATTTTATTATTTAATAACTTTTAGCACAGAGAAAAAAAGTTTATTACCCGTTTTCACCCATAGTATTAGCTTAAAAATATGTTGATAGTCAAAAAAATGGTTGATACAATCATTAATATATAGGCACTATTAAGGCAAGTATTTTTTCTTTGATAAACCCGATGTAACTTCCATAACTCCTCTTGCCAATATTTAACCACGTCTTTTTCTTGAATAATCAAGTTTTCGGTATCCTGTGGTAAATCATTAAAAATAAAATATTGATGTCGATACTGAAATAAACCCACCACACAAACAATTAATAAACCTAACAACAAAGCAATCTCCAAAGACTGAAAAACTATCCTTAATACGTAAGTGTGGTTAAGATAACCCGAAATCACCAGTAAAATAACTACCAAAGTAAAAATCACCATCAAATAATTATCAATTCTAGTAATTTGTTTTTTTAAATCTATCAACGTTTCCTTCGTTAAAGAATGAATAAAGGTTGAATTTATCTCTTGATTCATGGTAAATAAATTGGGTGAATTAGTCATAAAAATTATTATATTGAAGCAATTCTTAATAATAGGACAATGCCTTTTAAACCATGGATGTAATTGAGCCTATCTACTTAATTTATACTATAATATAAAACTGAAATTTAAAGAGATTATGAATCAAATTTTAGCCCTAGATTTTGATGGTGTTGTTTGTGATGGGATGGCAGAATATTTCCATAGTAGTAGATTAACCTATGAACAAATTTGGCAAAAGTCACTGGAAAATATAGAACATAGTAAAGAAATATTTAACCATCTGCGACCAACCATTGAGACAGGGTGGGAAATGCCTTTGATTTTTAGAGCCATGGAAATGGAGCAAGATAAACAATTATTGTTTGATCATTGGAGTTCTTTTGTGAAGAAAATCATCGAACAAGATGGGATCAAAAAGGAAAATATAGCTAAGGCATTGGATAACATTAGGCAAAAGCAAATTAATAATAACCTTGAGCAATGGTTGGGTTTACATACTTTTTATTCTCAAATTATCGAGACTTTAATTAAGGTAATTAATGAAGGTTATAAGGTATATATCATAACTACAAAAGAAGGAAAATTTGTAAGAAAAATATTAGAAAGTGCAGAAATTGACACTGATAAAATAACCGTTTGGGGAAAGGAACAAAAACGACCAAAATATGAAAGCCTACGCCTAATCATTAATCAAGAAAAAGTTAGCCCTAGGGATATTTGTTTTATTGAGGATAGACTAGAAGCCTTAGAGGGGGTAAGAAAACAACCTGATTTAGATGGAGTAAAATTATTTTTGGCAACTTGGGGTTACAACACACAGGCAATCAGAGAAAAAGTTACGGGAAAATCTGGTATTGGGTTGTTATCCTTAGAAGATTTTACTCAGGGTGATATGGAAATGTTATTTCATTGATGGGGTTTGATGCCCCGCCCCAGCCTTGCTTAATAGCGGTACTTAAACAGAAAAGTAAGGTAAACTAATAATAAAAGTAGACAGAGTGACAACATTAGGTCATTATGAAAGAAACAACGTCTTCGTCCATGCCACCATGTTTTAATCGTTGGTGTGAAAAATTCGACCCAT